>DAITMY010000022.1:0-15180 GCA_036834925.1 Asticcacaulis sp. | reverse complement strand
GGTGGGGGGGGGGGGGCGTGGCGGCTGTCGGCAATACCCGTGGCGGCTTCGGGGGGCTTGGGTTTGCAGCCAACGGCGAGGCTGGCGAACAGGATCACCCAGAGCCAACGCGACAAACTGGTTTTCATTGTTCGCATACCCCTTAAATCCCCCTGTTCGGGCCCCATTTGAGGCTGAGACTCACGCCTTGAAAACAGTCGTGATCGCAGATCGCTTGATCTTAGCCGCCGAAAGGCCGATGTAACGGCCCAACGTTCTCATTTGTGTGTCAGGCTACTGCTTATCTGGACCCTGATACCGCTTTTTAGAAGGCCTGGAAGCCCGTCCCATGGTCAATCTGATCAATACCGTGTCGAACCCCGCGTTGCGTCACCCCGAAAAGCAGAACCGCCCGGAAACGCCGGTGCTGCGCAAGCCGGACTGGCTGCGGGTCAAGGCCCCCGGATCGGCGGGCTATAACGCCACCAAGGCTCTGGTTCAGGGGGCCAAGCTGCACACGGTGTGCGAAGAGGCCGCGTGTCCCAACATCGGTGAATGCTGGTCCCAAAAGCATGCCACACTGATGATCATGGGGGATACCTGCACGCGGGCCTGTGCGTTCTGTAACGTCAAGACCGGCCTGCCTCAACCGCTCGATCCCGATGAGCCGAACCGCGTGGGCGATACGGTCGCCCAGCTGGGGTTGAACCACGTGGTCATCACCTCGGTCGATCGCGATGACCTGAGCGATGGCGGGGCCGCACACTTTGCCGAGGTGGTCCGCCAGATCCGCCTGCAATCGCCCGCGACCACCATTGAAATCCTGACCCCGGACTTCCTGCGCAAGGATGGTGCGGCGGAGATCGTCATCGACGCCAAGCCGGACGTGTTTAACCACAATCTGGAAACTGTCCCGCGCAACTATCTCAAGATCCGTCCGGGCGCGCGCTACTATCACTCCCTGCGTCTGCTGGAGCGGGTCAAGGAGCGCGATCCGTCGCAGTTCACCAAGTCGGGCATCATGGTCGGTCTGGGCGAGGCCAAGGAAGAAGTGATGCAGGTGATGGACGACATGCGCTCAGCGGGCGTCGATTTCATCACTATCGGCCAGTATCTTCAGCCGACCCGCAAGCATGCGGCCATCGACCGCTTTGTCACGCCCGAAGAGTTCAAGGCCTATGAGTCGATTGCCTATGCCAAAGGCTTCCTGATGGTGTCGTCCAGCCCGCTGACCCGCTCGTCGCACCACGCCGGGGACGATTTCGCCCGCCTGCGTAAGGCGCGCGAGGCCCAGCTTCAGGGCCGCTAATGCCGCGCCATACCGTTCGTCGCGTTTTGCCCTATAGCCCCGATCAACTGTTTACGCTGGTCGGGGACGTGCGCCGCTATCCGGAGTTTGTCACCTGGATCTCCGCCATGCGGGTGTGGGATGAAAAGACCGTGTCCGAAGGGGTCACGACCCTGGAGGCTGAAGCTGCGGTGGGGTTCAAAGTGCTCAATGAGCGCTTCACCACCCGCGTGACCCGCGATGCCGGGCGTCGGCGCATTGATGTGGCGCTGGTGCGGGGGCCGTTCCGGCACCTCAGCAATGTCTGGGTGTTTGTGCCCCATCCCGGGGGCTGCGAAGTCCAGTTCGAGATCGACTTTGCCTTCAAGTCACCGCTGCTGGACATGATGCTTCAGGCCAATTTCGATAAGGCGGTCAGCCGCCTGATGGCCAGTTTTGAAGCGCGGGCTCGCACGCTCTATGGCGCAACGGCGCTCAACGCCTCAGGTGGTCCCGCAGCAGGCTAAGGGCATGGTCTCTAGCTTTGGTGCGGATCGTGGACCGGTCCAGCTCGGCCCCAAAGCGCACGCTTTGGGTCTGGGGGGCCTGTCCCCGGATACCGAGGCCAAAACAGACCAGCCCCACGGGCTTGGTGTCGGTGCCGCCACCGGGGCCGGCAATGCCCGAGACTGAGACCGAAAGATCCGCTCCGCTGAGCGATAAGGCCCCCTCGGCCATGGCCGCGACCACGGGTTCGGATACGGCACCGACGGTTTCGAACAAGGCGCTGGGCACCCCCAAAAGCCGGGTCTTGGCGGCATTGGAATAGGTCGTCACGCCATAGCCCAGCACCGCGGACGATCCCGGCACATCGGTCAGGGCCGCCGCGATCAGGCCGCCAGTACAGCTTTCCGCCGTGGCCAGCCACAGGCCGCGCTCACGGGCGAGGCGGATGACCTCGGTGGCCAGTTCGGGGCTCATGGCTGCGGGGCCTGTGTCGTTACGGGCCGTTCGATCAGGCAGATCGCCTGCGCCGCCAGCCCTTCGCCGCGCCCGGTAAAGCCCATTTTCTCGGTGGTTGTCGCCTTGACGCTGACGGCATCCGGGGCAAGGCCCAGAAGCTCGCACAGGCGCTGGCGCATGGCGTCGCGGTGCGGTTTGATCTTGGGCTGCTCGCAGATCAGGGTCACGTCAACATTGATTA
The DNA here is from genome assembly GCA_036834925.1 of Asticcacaulis sp. GTDB lineage: Bacteria > Pseudomonadota > Alphaproteobacteria > Caulobacterales > Caulobacteraceae > Asticcacaulis. The sequence continues at coordinate 12,730 of DAITMY010000022.1, read as the reverse complement.
TTTTCCCACCCACAGCGCGCACCCGAGCGGCGGCCCAGAGCAGGAACTGGTCGGACGATGCGCCTTTCCACTTGGGATCGGTGGGGGGGAAATGATCGCCGATATCCCCTTCGCCCAGCGCGCCGAGGAGCGCATCGGTCAGGGCATGCAGACCCGCATCGGCATCGGAATGGCCAATCAGGGTCTGTGTGTGGGTGATTTCGACCCCGCACAACCAGACGCTTTCACCCGGTCCCCAGCGGTGGGCATCAAACCCCTGGCCGACGCGCAGAACCCGGGCGGGCGGGGCCTCGGTTTGCGACAGGATGGCTTCGGCCATGGCAAAATCCTCCGGATAGGTCAGTTTCATCAGACGCCCGTCGCCGGGCACCAGCGCAATCTTAAGCCCGGCCTGTTCGGCAACCTGGACATCATCGGTGGGCACGGTTCCGGCGGGCAAGGCCGCGTAGGCGGTCTGGATCGCGCTTAAGCGAAAGGCCTGAGGCGTCTGGGCGCGCCAGAGACCGTCCCGGGCCACGGTCCCATTGACCCCCGACTCCAAGGTGCCAGACTTGAGCGTATCCGTAACCGGCAGGGCCAGCAGCGCCCCGTCATGGTGTTGCAAGGCCGCCAGCAGCGCATGGATATGCGTCGCCTCCAGCAAGGGGCGCGCGGCATCATGGATCAGGACGGGTACAATGGGGTCAAGATCTGTGAAGGCTCTCAGGCCCGCACGGACCGAATCGGCTCGCTCAGCGCCGCCCGGAACCAGCCGGATGCCGCTTAGGCCCTTAAGGGCCTCTTCCGCCAGGATCTGATCATCGGGATGGATCACCACCGCCACCGGTATCTTCAGGGCGCAAAAGGTCTCTGCCGACCAGCGCACAACGGGCTTTCCCCCCAGCAGGGCCCATTGCTTGGACCGCCCCCCAATCAGGCCCGCGCGGCGTCCAGATCCCGCAGCGACCAACACGGCACAGGCCGAAGGGAAAGCGGGGGTGTTCATCTCAGAGTCAGCCATGCCTGCTTCTATCGTTCCCATGGACCCGGTTCCAGCCCTCATGGCCGTTTACCCTGTCAGAGACTGGACCTGCGTGTGGAAATCCGTACAAGGCCGCTATGAAGCCCGCCATCCCCCCCACGGACACATCCGCCGCGCGACCGACAGAGCCTTTGCAGATCGGCGATGTGCGCGTGCCTGGACGGGTGCTGATCGCGCCCATGACCGGCGTGTCAGACCTGCCGTTCCGTCAGATGGCCGTCCGGACCGGGGCTGCCTATGTGGCCACAGAGATGGTGGCCTGTGCTGAACTGGCCAGAGGTCGCCCGGATGTGGTGCGTCGTGCCGCCGTGGGCGAGGGCATGCCGCTGACGGTCATCCAGCTCGTTGGGGCCCGGGCGGACTGGTTTGCCGAAGGCGCGCGGATGGCCCAGGCCGCAGGGGCCGACATCATCGACCTGAATTTCGGATGCCCCTCGAAAGAGGTGACGGGCAGCCAGTCCGGCTCGGCCCTGATGCGCGACCTTGATCATGCCGAAAGCCTGATCCGGGCAGCGGTCAGTGCGACCAAGCGGCCGGTAACGGTCAAGATGCGCTTAGGCTGGGACGACGCCTCGAAAAACGCGCCGGACTTGGCCCGCCGGGCGGAACGGCTGGGCGTTCAGGCGATCACGGTCCATGGCCGCACCCGTCAACAGTTCTATAAGGGCCAGGCCAACTGGCACGACGTGGCGGATGTGAAGGCGGCGGTGTCAATCCCGGTGATCGTCAATGGCGATATCACCGATGTGGCCTCTGCCCGGACCGCGCTCAGCCAATCCGGTGCGGATGGGGTGATGATCGGGCGGGGGATCTATGGCCGCCCGTGGTTTGCCGCCCAATTGGAAAAAGCCCTGCGGGACGGCACTTGGCTCCAAGAGCCCAATCAGGCTGAGCGGCTAGACCATGTGCTGACCCATCTTTGGGCCTCAGTTGGCTTCTATGGCGAGCGGCTGGGGCTAAATATGTTCCGCAAGCATCTGGGGTGGTACATCGAAACCGCGCCCTTCGAGCCGGACCCGGTGCGTCGCCGCGAAGACAAGGCCCGCCTTTGTCGGCTGGAGACCGCCCGTGCTGTGGCGCTGGCTTTGGAGGCGCTTTGGGGGCCGAATAGCGATCGTGACGCGGCATAACGCGGTTCGACGGCAACAGTAGGCAAAATTTCCGTTGATTCTGTGCCACAGCTTTGTCATACGTGACCCAATTGCCACAGGGGGTGCCACGGGTGGACGGACGCACAGTCCTCAGACGGGCCATGGGTATGGGGTCTCGGATCGGCGACATGCTGCGCCGGGCCCGCCGCAATGACCTGTTGTTGGGGGCCGGCTATGCTCTGGCTCTGCTGACCACCGCCTTTTCGGTCTGGATGGTGATTGCGGCCCCGAATGCTGCGCCCATCGGCAATGCTAGCCGAAATCTGCTCATCCTCGTCAGCCTGAACATGGCCCTGATCCTGGGGCTGGTTTTTGCCGTCGGCTATCGCGGCTTTAAACTGGTCCGCAGTCGGGAAAAGGATGCGGGTGCGCGCCTGCACCTGCGGTTTGTGACGATGTTCGCCCTGGCCGCCGTGACCCCGGCCTTTGTCGTGGCCTTGTTCTTTGGGGTGTTGGTCAATCGCGGTATCGAAAGCTGGTTTACCGACCGGGTCCGGGCGTCCGTGGACAATGGCGCGGTAATCGCCAGCGTCTATGTCAAGGACCAGCAACAGGTGGCGGTCGATAGCATGGCTGATCTGGCGGGTGACATCGACCAACCCAGACTTCAGGCCATTTTCAGTAACCGCCTGACCTTTTCGCGCGCCATGTCGGACCTGCTGGCGATCCGGGGCGGGTTCGATGCCCTCTATATCATCGACCGTGAAGGCCGGGTGTTGGCCCGCGGCGAAACCGTGCAAGGGCTGGCCTATGTCGCACCGCCGCCAGAGAAACTGGCCGAAGTTGCGGCGGAAAACACCGTCAATGTGGCGGTCTTACCGGGGCCGGATGCCATTCGGGTGATCCGCCCGCTCGCCCTTTACGAGGGAGCCCAGCTCTATGGCGTACGGCTGCTGCCCAAGGGCATGATTGCGCGGCTTCGCAGCTCGCAGGAGGCCATTGAGGGGTTCCGCGAGGCCGATGACAACCGCGCTCGCGTGCAAACCGTGTTCGCCTTTGCCTATATCGAGACTGTGCTGCTGGTGCTGATTGGCGCGGTCTGGGTCGGCACCTCAGCGGCAGAAAGCATCGCGGTGCCCGTTGCCCGTCTGGTTCAGGCCGCCGACCGGGTCGCGTCCGGCGATCTCGAAGCGCGGGTCGAGACAAAAGATCAGTCCGAAGATATCGCCGTCCTGTCCCGCGCGTTCAACCGCATGACCTCGGACCTCGACAGCCAACAACGCGCCTTGCGCAAGGCGGGGATCGAAGCTGAGGAGCGCCGCCGGTTTATCGAAACCGTGCTCTCGGGGGTCAGCGCCGGGGTCGTTGGTCTTGATGCTCAGAGCCGGATTTCCGCCATCAACGGCCAGGCCGCGCGGTTCTTGGCCCTCAGTGATGTTGAGCCGGGGACCTTGCGGCTGGCCGAGGCAGTGCCAGAGCTCGCGCCTTTGCTTGGACAGGTCAGCGGCACCCTCGTGATCGAGGAAGAAGTGGACATCGCCCGCGAGGGAGAAACCCGCCGCTTGCGTGTGCGCGCCTCGGCACTCGACACCGGCCACCTCGTCCTGACTTTTGACGATATCACCCGACTGGTCACGGCCCAACGGAACGCCGCCTGGCGCGATGTCGCCCGCCGGATTGCCCACGAAATCAAGAACCCGCTGACCCCAATCCAGCTGTCGGCGGAACGGTTGCGGCGCAAGTACCGCGACCAGATCCAGAGCGATCTGGAAACCTTTGACCGGTGTACCGACACCATCATCCGCCAAGTGGCCGGGATTGGCCGCATGGTCGACGAATTTTCGTCGTTTGCCCGGATGCCCGCGCCCAAATTTGCGACGGAGTCTGCCGGGGAAATGCTTCGGGCTGCGGTGTTTGCCCAACGCGTCGCTCAGCCGGATATCATCATTGATCTGATTGAACCGCTTCCGGACGTCCAAGTGACCTGTGACGGACGTATGTTAGGGCAAGCCTTGACCAATGTCCTCAAGAACGCCGGAGAGGCGGTCATGGCCCGGCGCTTGCAGACCGGAGAGACCGAGACCCGCATGCGCGCGGAACTGCGTCTGGATGGTACAACCTTGAGCTATATCATTGAAGATGATGGCATAGGTCTTCCGGAAAAAGACCGGGATCGCCTAACGGAGCCCTATGTGACCACCCGCGAAAAGGGGACGGGTCTGGGTCTCGCGATCGTCAAGCGCATTATGGAAGATCATGGCGGCGATCTGAAATTGACCGATGCCGTCAGCTTAAGTGGGGCCCGTGCGGTCCTGCGCCTACCTCTAACTTTAAACCATTCCATCGAAACAGAACAATCGGAAGCGTGAGGGTCTCATGAAAGGGTCATCAGGGGTCGACATTCTGGTCGTGGACGACGAAGCGGATATCCGCGAACTCGTGGCCGGACTGCTGGAAGACGAGGGCTATTCGGTGCGGACCGCTTCGGATGCGGCCTCGGCGCTCAGTGCTTTCAAGGCGCGTCGACCGTCGCTGGTGGTGCTGGATATCTGGATGCAAGGCGGGGGCATGGATGGCCTCGAACTCCTCGATACCATCAAGGAGATGGATCCGGACCTGCCGGCGATCATGATCTCGGGCCACGGCAACATCGAAACCGCCGTCAGCGCCATCAAGCGCGGGGCCTTTGACTTTATCGAAAAGCCGTTCAAGTCCGACCGCATGCTGATGATCGTGCAGCGTGCGCTTGAGGTGGCCAATCTGCGCCGGGAAAACCGGCGTCTGCGCGAACAGGCCGTGGTGCCGGACGGGCTGGTGGGTCATTCCAACGCGGCCCAGCAATTGCGCAGCACCATCGCCAAGGTCGCCCCGGCCAATAGCCGCATCCTGATTACCGGCCCGGCCGGTTCGGGCAAGGAGCTGGCGGCCCGGATGATCCATGAGGCCAGCGCCCGGTCGCGGTGTGAATTCATGGCCATTTCGGCGGCCGGCATGTCGCCGGACCGGCTTGATCTAGAGCTGTTTGGCGAAGAAGGCGAGGGCGGCCAGCCCAAGAAGATCGGTGTGTTTGAGCGTGCCCACGGCGGCACGCTGTACCTCGACGAAGTGGCCGACATGCCGATGGAGTCCCAGAGCCGCATCTTGCGGGTGCTGGTGGAACAACGCTTCCACCGCGTGGGCGGGGACCAGCCGGTGCAAGTGGACGTGCGGGTGATCTCGTCGTCGGTCAAGGATCTGGCCCAAGAAATCGCGGCGGGCCGGTTCCGCGAAGATCTTTATCACCGCCTGAATGTGGTGCCTGTGCGGGTGCCCGGCCTGTCGGAACGGCGCGAAGATATCGCCGAGCTCGTGACCTATTTTATCGACCGCATCAGTGCCGCCCAGGGCTTGCCGCGTCGCCAGCTCAGCGAAGATGCCTTGGCCACGCTGCAGGTGCATGAATGGCCGGGCAATGTCCGCCAGCTGCGCAACAACATCGAACGCTTGTTGATCCTGGCCTCGGGCGATCCATCCGAGCCGATCACCGCCAGCATGTTGCCGTCCGAAGTGGTCGAGTCCGCAGTGGCCGGGGCCGTGCGTCCGGAACGCATTATTGCCTTGCCGCTGCGCGAAGCTCGCGAGGTGTTTGAGCGCGAATATCTGTCGGCTCAGATCGTGCGCTTTGGCGGCAATATCTCGCGGACCGCCGCCTTTATCGGCATGGAACGTTCGGCCCTGCACCGGAAACTCAAGTCTCTGGGGCTGGCCCCTGTGCGCGGGGCCGAAGACGAGGACGACCTCGCATGAGCCGGATTGCCTATGTCAACGGGCGCTATGAGCGTCATGGCGAAGCCTCCGTCCATATCGAAGACCGGGGCTTTCAATTCGCGGATGCCGTCTATGAGGTCTGGTCGGTGTTTGATGGGCGCCTCGCTGATTACAGCGGCCATATGCTGCGCCTGTGGCGCAGCCTCGATGCCCTGAGCATCCCGCATCCGATGTCGGAACCGGCGCTCTCTGTGATCCTCAACACCGTCATCCGGAAAAACCGCATTCGCGAAGGGATGGTCTATCTGCAGGTTTCGCGCGGGGCCGCGCCGCGCGACCATGTCTTTCCGGGGGCTGACCTGCCGCCGACGGTGGTGGTGACCGCCAAGGCCGTGGACCGGGCCCAGCACGCCCGCAAGGCCGCTCAGGGCGTGGCCGTCATCACCGTTCCAGAGAACCGCTGGGGCCGCTGCGATATCAAGACCGTGGGCCTTTTGCCCAATTGCATGGCCAAGACGACCGCCCGCGATGCTGGGGCGTCTGAGGCCTGGTTCGTCGATGCCGAGGGCTATGTCACCGAGGGGACTTCGACCAATGCCTGGATCGTCACCCCGGACGGGGCCATTGTCACCCGCGACCTTGGGGCCAACATCCTGCATGGCGTGACCCGGCGCACGATCCTAGCGCTGGCCGCAGAACAGGGCCTTCGCTTTGAGGAGCGTCCCTTTACGGTCGATGAAGCCAAGGCCGCCGCCGAAGCCTTCTTTAGTGCCGCCACCGCCCTCGTCATGCCGGCTGTGTCCATCGATGGGGTCAAGATTGGCGACGGCACACCCGGACCGGTCGCCCGGGGCCTGCGCGAGGCCTATATCAATCGCGCCTTTGTCACCGCCGAATGAGTTTTTGCACGGGCAGTGGTTGCGTCTGTGCCCGGATCGCTCATATTGTCTGATATACCGCACTGCGAAGCGCCGGGGCCCTTAGGGTTGCGGCTCTTCCAATAACAACAGAAGGGGGCCCAATGTCCCACGATAAGAAACAGAACCTGCAGGACACTTTTTTGAACAGTGTCCGCAAGACCAAGACCCCGCTGACGATCTTCCTCGTCAATGGCGTGAAGCTTCAGGGCATTGTCAGCTGGTTTGACAATTTCTGCGTGCTGCTGCGCCGGGATGGTCAGTCGCAGCTGGTCTATAAGCATGCGATCTCGACGATCATGCCGTCGGCCCCAGTTCAGCTCTATGAGCCCGAAACGGAAGATCAGGACGCTTGAGCAGCAAGTTCATAGAGCGCGTTCCGGAAGACCAGATCGCGATCGTCCTGCATCCGGATACCGATTTCTCGTCCAGCCTCACGGCACCCGAGGCCCGGCTTGAAGAAGCCCAAGGGCTGGCACAAGCGGTCGATATCGAAGTGGTCGCGGCCCAGATTGTGCGCGTGCGCAAGGCTGTGCCCGCTACCTTGTTCGGCTCGGGCAAGGTTCGCGAAATCGGGGACCTGATTTTTGAACACAGCGCCAACGTAGTGGTGGTGGATACGGCCCTGACGCCAATCCAGCAACGCAATCTGGAAAAAGAGTGGGATATCAAGGTGATCGACCGGACGGGTCTGATCCTTGAGATCTTCGCCAAGCGCGCCCGCACCCGCGAAGGCAAGCTTCAGGTCGAGCTGGCAAGGCTTGACTACGAGCGCTCGCGGCTGGTGCGGACCTGGACCCACTTGGAGCGCCAGCGCGCCGCCGTCGGCACCACCGGCGGTCCTGGGGAAACCCAGATCGAGCTCGACCGGCGCATGATCGCTGACCGGATCGTGCGGCTTAAAACCGAGCTGGAAGAGGTGCGCCGCACCCGCGCCCTGCATCGCTCGGCGCGTAAGCGCGTGCCCTATCCAGTGATTGCGCTGGTGGGCTATACCAACGCCGGGAAATCGACCCTGTTCAACGCCCTGACCCGCGCCGAGGTCATGGCCAAGGACATGCTCTTTGCCACGCTCGACCCGACCTTGCGCACGCTGAAATTGCCGCAAGGGCGACCGGCCATCCTGTCGGATACGGTGGGCTTCATCTCCGACCTGCCGCACGAGCTGGTGGCCGCCTTCCGGGCGACGCTCGAAGAGGTGGCCGAGGCGGATCTGATTGTGCATGTGCGCGATCTGTCCAACCCCGACACCGAGGCTCAGGCCCGCGAGGTCATGGCCGTGCTCAAGCAGATCGAGCCCGAAAACGGCCCGCAAAAAATGCTCGAGGTCTGGAATAAGATCGACCTTCTGCCCGAGGACGAGCGCGGTCTTTTGATGGCGCGGGCTGTGCGCCTGAGCGATGCCGCCGATCAGGCCCCGCCGGTGCCGGTGTCGGCGATTACGGGCGAAGGGCTGGAAAACCTTCGGGTGCTGCTGGCCGACCTGATCGAGGACGGGGCCGAACAGACGATCACCCTAGCCCCGCATCAGGGCCAGATTCTCGCTTGGCTCTATCAGCATGGCCGCATCGTCCATCGCCAAGACGATGAGGCGGGCCTTGTGCACCTGACGGTCAAGCTGTCGAACCAGTCTCTGGGCCGGTTTGAACAGATGATGGGCTACGTCAAGCCGCGCAACGACTGGGAGTAGGGGGCTTAGGCCCGTTCAAGGGCTTTGGCGGCATTCCACAGCATATCCATTTCCGCCAGATCCGAGTCTTCGGGTCGGCGACCGTCGCGGGCCAGTTCGGCTTCGATATGGCCAAAGCGGCGAACAAACTTGGCGTTGCAGCGGCGCAGCGCCTCCTCGGGATCGACCCCGAGCTTGCGGGCCAAATTGGCCATGACAAACAACATGTCCCCGAGTTCGTCGGTCAGGCGCTCCGGGTCCCCGGCGGCGACCTCGGCCTTGAGTTCCGCCACTTCTTCGTCGAGCTTGTCGAGTACGGCGGCGGCATCGGGCCAGTCAAAGCCGACGCGGGCGGCGCGTTTGGTCAGTTTTCCCGCGCGGGTCAGGGCCGGAAGCCCCACCGGCACATCGTCGAGCACGCCGGTCTTTTGCCGGGCCTTGCGCTCTTCGGCCTTGATCGCTTCCCAGGCCTTGGTCTGCTCATCGCTGCTGCGCCCATCGGGAGCGGCAAAGACATGCGGGTGGCGGCGCACCAGCTTGTCCACCATGGCGGCGGCCACATCCTCGAAGCGGAACAGCCCCTGTTCTTCGGCCATTTGGGCATGGAACACCGATTGGAACAGAAGGTCGCCCAGCTCTCCCTTCAGCTCATCAAGCGCATTGCGGCTAATGGCATCGGCGACCTCATAGGCCTCTTCGATGGTATAGGGGGCAATGGTGGCAAAGGTCTGTTCGAGATCCCACGGACAGCCGCCCTCAGGGTCCCGAAGCCGCTGCATCACCCACAGAAGCTGATCAATGGGGCGCAAATCCGCCGGTACCGGGCGCGTCATTTCGTTCCTCCAAGGCCCGGCGAATCTCGGCATGCCGGGTTTCGGTCAGGCTATAGCCGTTGAGGATGAAGGCGGCGAGGACAAACAAGGCTCCCGGTATCAGCACAAAGATCAGCAGCACCGCATCAAGGGTTTCCGGCGCGTTATAGGCCCCGGGCTTGGCATCGAACCCGACCGCTCCCACCAGCACAAGGACGCCGACAGCCAGCGCCTGGCCAGTCTTGACCGTGGCATTGAGGATGGAAAAGAGCTGGCCGGTCAGGTCTTTACCCACCTCCAGTCGAACCTCGTCGCTGATATCGGACATCATCGCCCGCAGCAGCAGCATGGAGGCCGCATAGGGCAGGCCGGTGACAAAGGTGGCCGCTAGGATCAGCGGGAAATTACCACGTGGCACCAGCGCCAGCACCACATAGAGCGCGGCAAAGGCGAGCGAGGCCAGCGCCAGCGCCCGGTGCTTGCCGATCTTGCGCGACAGCATCACCCAGATCGGCGCGCCGATCAGGCCGGCGATGAAATAGACCAGCAGCACAATCGAGGTCTGGGCGCGATCCAGGCCTTTGATCTGCTCAAAGAAGAAAAAGAACATCGCCGCAGTGATCCCCGGCGCGATCCCCAGCAACAGATCCGAAAGTAAGATCCGCACCACATCCGGACGGCGATAGAGCTTGAGATAATCGCTGATTTTTAAGGGCGTTTTCGGGGCTTCGGCAATCGTTTCCCGGGTGTTCAGGACGCAAAGCCCCACGGTGATCGGCAAGAGCGCGAGGATAAACAGGGCCATATAGCGCACCCCATCGACATAGGTGCCAAGCCCGGTCTGCATCACAAACGGCGGGATCAGCAGCGCGATCACCATGCCAAGGATATTGGCGCCCTGCCACCAGGCAAACACGCGCGAGCGCTGGTGATAGTCGGGCGACAGCGCCGCGCCCCAGCTCATATGCGACAGGCTGGAGACCGAGAAGATGGCGTAAAGGGCAAACAGCCAGAACACCAGCCGGGCCATGCTGCTGCCCGGATCGGCGAAAAACACCATATAGACCGCGCCCATCAGCGGGATCAGGCTGAGCGCCAGCCACAGGCGGAACCGGCCAAAGCGGGTGCGGGTCCGGTCCATGGCGATGCCGACAATCGGGTCGGTGGCGATGTCAAACAGCCGCGCCAGCAGAAACACCATCCCCACCAGCGCCAGATCCAGCCCCACATGGCTGGCATAGAATTCTGGAAGGGTGACCACCAACGGCAAGGCCAGAGCCGCAAACGGCAGACACGGCAGCACAAACACCCCAAGACGGGCGGCAGACAAGGACGATTGAGACAAAGGTTTCCCCCGAATGGCCCGGATCTGAAGTCCGGTCAGGGTAAACTGGCATGGTTGCCAAACGAAACCAAGGGTGTGGGGCAGGACCCACGATCACACAAGCGGGAGCGCGGTCGTGAGGGTGGCCTCGCAAAGGGCCACATCAGGGATATTGTCACGCTTGAGAATGTCTCTAAGGTTACGGTCAACAGGCGCACAAACCCTATAATCGCGCCGGGAGGGATGCTCATGACGGATACCCAGAACCATACCAAGCTACGCCCATTGGCGCGCTTGTTGATGCTCGCTGCCGCCTTTGGCTGTCTGGCGGCACCGGCCTTGGCGCAGGACGCCAAACCCGAGGTTGGCAAGGCGGCCGAAGCGGCCCCGCAATATCTGCCTAAGCCCGCCAGCAAGGCGATGTCGATCCGCATCGGGGCCAAGACCCTCAACTATACGGCCACAGTCGGGGCCTTGCCGATCAAGGATGACAAGGGCAAGATTCAGGCGGAGATCGTCTATACGGCCTATACGCTGGATGGGGCCGACAAGACCCGCCGCCCGGTGACTTTTGCCTTCAACGGCGGGCCGGGTGCCGCCAGTGTCTATCTGCACCTCGGGGTCATGGGCCCCAAGCGGATCCCGTTTGGGAATGACGGCGAAGCCCCATCGGATCCGGCCCTGTTGAGCGACAACCCGGAAACCTGGCTGGAGTTCACGGATCTGGTGTTCATCGATCCGGTCGGCACCGGCTTTTCGCGCAGCTATGTCAGCCTCGAAGAGACCAAGCGCCAGTTCTGGGGGCCGCAACAGGATATCGTCTATCTGTCCCGCATCGTCGCCGACTGGTTGCTCAAGAACGAGCGCATGGCCGCGCCGAAATTCATCGCCGGGGAAAGCTATGGTGGCTATCGCACCCCGCGTCTGGCCAACCAGCTCCAGAGCGTGGAGGGGGTCGGCATTTCCGGCCTCGTGATCATTTCGCCGCTGCTGGACCGGGCTACCCTGAGTGACAATGAGATCAGCCCGGTGACTGCCGTCAGCCGTTTGCCGTCGATGGCCGCAGCCCATCTGGAACGCACGGGCAAGGGGCCGGTGACCAAGGCCATGCTGGCCGAGGCCGAGGCCTATGCGCGCGGCGAATATATGGTGGATCTGATGCGCGGGCCTAAGGATGCCGCCGCCAAGGTGCGTCTGGCTAGCAAGGTCTCGGCCCTGACCGGGTTGGATCCGAAACTGGTGGCCCAGCTCAATGGCCGGATTGACCTGTCGACCTATACCCGCGAGCTGTACCGCGACCAGCAACGCATCGCCAGCCGCTATGATACGGCGGTGACGAGCTTTGACCCCTATCCCAACAGCTTTAACCGCCGGGCCGGGGACCCGACGCTGGATGTGATCGTAGCCCCGACCACCAGCGCCGCCGTGGATTTCATGACCCGTCAACTCGGCTGGAAAGCCGAAGGTCCGTACTATGCCCTGAGCGGCATCGTGGGGCGCAACTGGGTCTATGGCCCGGCGGAACAGATCGAAGCCGTCAGCGACCTGCGCAAGGTGATCGCGCTTGATTCCGACATGCAGGTGCTGGTCGCCCACGGCTTTACCGATACCCAGACGCCGTATTTCGCCTCGGAACTGATCCTCGACCAGATCCCGGTGATGGGCGATCCCAATCGTGTGCGCCTGACGGTCTATCCGGGCGGGCATATGTACTACAGCCGCGACGACAGCCGCCGGGCGTTTCTGGCCGATGTGAAAAAGGTCTATGGCGTGCGCTGATAGGCCCTTAATCGTCTATTATCTTGAGCCCGCCCGGTCATCCGGGCGGGTTTTTTGATACTTTAAAGCCTGTATTTGTACCCCATAGTATGATAGTTTTGGAGTGTGAGGATCTTCAAGACCCGATGGTTTGACACCTTTTGTCGGCGGCAACATATCGCTGACGCGACCCTCGTTGAGGCTGTTGAACGGGCCAATCGAGGGCTGATCGATGCCCAACTGGGCCTTGGTCTGATCAAGATGCGGTTGGCCAGACCCGGATCAGGACGCTCAGGCGGGTACAGAACCATCGTGGCATTTCGCGCCATGGATCGGGCGATCTTCGTCTATGGGTTTGCCAAAAACGCCAAGGAAACCTTGGAGCCCAACG
>DAITMY010000021.1:0-15688 GCA_036834925.1 Asticcacaulis sp. | reverse complement strand
CCTGACCTATATCGTGCGCGAACCCCGGATGATCCGGCCTCTGAACTATCCGCGGCTGGCCGATGCGCCGGGGCGGGGGGCCTGGGTCTATGAAACCCGTACGGGCCGCCGGATTCTGGTGATCAACCTTCTGGGCTTGGTGCACATGCAGGCCATGGACGATCCGTTTTCCGCCGTGGATCGCGAATTAGAGGCCTGTCCGCTCGGCATGGCCGTCGATGCGGTGGTGGTGGACATGCACGCCGAAGCCACCTCGGAGAAAATGGCCATGGGCCATTTCTGTGATGGGCGCGCCTCGCTTGTCGTTGGAACCCATACCCATGTGCCGACGGCGGACACCCAGATCCTGCCCGGGGGCACGGCCTATCAGACCGATGCCGGGGCCTGTGCGGACTATGACAGCGTGATCGGCAACGACAAGGACGAGCCCTTGCGCCGTTTCACCACCCGCATCTCCAAGGAGCGCTACCGTCCCGCTTCGGGTCCCGCCACCGTGTGCGGGGTGTTCGTCGAGACCGACGATGCCACGGGCCTTGCGCGCCGCGTCGAGCCGATAAGAATCGGCGGGCGATTAAGCCCTTGTATTCCTGTTGTCTGATAGGATGACTCGAATCATCTGGTGAGCCGCTAATGACCTTAATGCGCCCGCTCAAACACAGCCGTGCCTTTCTGGGCGGGCAGTGGGTTTCTTCTGAGCAAACTTTTGTTGTGACGGATCCTTCGACCGGAGGCGGTCTTGGGACCGTGCCGGATTTCGGCGCAGAGGCCGTGCGCATCTGTGTCGATGCCGCGGATGCCGCCTTAGAGAATTGGGCGGGTCGTACAGCAATGGAGCGCGGCAAGGTGCTGCGCCGCTGGGCCAATTTGATCCTTGAGCACGCCGGGGACCTCGCGTCCTTGATGACGTCAGAGCAGGGCAAGCCCTTATCTGAGGCCCGCGCTGAAATCGTTTACGCGGCGGGCTTTATTGACTGGTTTGCTGAAGAAGCGAAGCGCGCCTATGGCCGGGTCATTCCGTCTCCGTTTGCGGACCGACGCCTGATGACAGTCCAAAAGCCGGTGGGCGTGGTGGCGGCCATCACCCCGTGGAATTTTCCGGTGGCGATGATCACCCGCAAGCTGGGGCCAGCCCTCGCGGCGGGCTGTACGGCCATTGTTAAGCCCTCAGACCTAACGCCGTTTAGCGCTCTGGCCCTAGCGGATTTGGCGCAGCGGGCCGGGATCCCTGCGGGGGTGCTGAGTGTGGTGACGGGCCAGGACGCCAAGGGGATTGGCCGGGCTCTGTGCGACGATCCCCGGGTGCGCAAGCTGTCATTCACCGGTTCGACGGCGGTTGGAAAACAGCTTTATGCCCAATGCGCGGAGACGATGAAGCGCCTGTCGCTGGAGCTGGGGGGCAATGCGCCCTTTATCGTGTTCGATGATGCCGATCTTGAGGCCGCCGTCGCGGGGGCCATCGCGTCCAAGTTCCGCAATGCCGGACAGACCTGCGTCTGTGCTAATCGGTTCTATGTCCAGTCCGGGATCTATGACGCCTTTGTGGCGCGCCTGACAGAAGCCGTCGCAGAATTGAAAGTCGGACCCGGGCATCAGGCTGGGGTGCAGATTGGACCCTTGATCAGCCCAACAGCCGTCCAAAAAGTGACCGAGCTGGTTGCCGGGGCCATGGCGGACGGAGCGCGTTGCCTCACGGGGGGGCAAGTCTTAGAGGGCCAGTTCTATGCGCCGACGGTGCTGGTCGATGTCCGTGCGGATAGCGCTATCACGCACACGGAGATCTTTGGCCCGGTCGTCGCGATCCAGCGATTTGAGGCCGAGGACGCCGCCATAGCCCTCGCCAATTCCATACCGACGGGCCTGGCGGCCTATGCCTATACCCGCGATCCCGCGCGGATGGTGCGGTTGACCGAGGGTCTGCAAACGGGGATGCTGGGGCTGAATACGGGGCTGATCTCGACCGAAGTCGCGCCCTTTGGCGGGGTCAAGGAGTCGGGCCTTGGCCGTGAAGGCGGTGCCGAGGGCCTGCTGGAGTATCTCGACACGACCTATGTCTGCACCGGGCTTTAGGGCCTAACGACAACGCCGCCGCAGACCGGGTCTGCGACGGCGTCAATCCGACTGTAAGGCTCAGATCAGAAGGTGGCCTTAACCATGGCCGTGACGCGCGACTCGTAGATGTCGCCGAGCTTGTGCACATTGGTGTCGTGATAGCGCAGATCGAGGCTGAGCTTGTCATTGACCATGTAGTTCAGGCCAAGATTCCAAGTGTTGTAGTCCTTGGCCTTGTCAAAATCTTGGTGGCCAATAGCGGCGCTCAGGCTCAAGGACTCGTTGACCGGAACCGAACCGTTCAGTTCATAGTAATAGGCGCGGCCCGTCTTGCCGAACCATTCCGGTGAATAGACGAACGCGCCGCCGATGGTGCCTGGTCCAACGGGATGCGAGGCCAGAGCCTTGAATTCCCAGAAGTTATAGTTGCCGTTCTTGATCTGGTTCGGATAGGCGTAGTAGGCCGCGCCAAAGTCCATGCTGAAGTTACCAAACTTCGGCTTGACCCCGGCATAGACATCGATCTCATAGGTCGTGTCTTCATCGCCAGCAAAGTTGACATTAGACGCCCAGGTTCCGGCATAGAACATGCCGTTGCTGTAATCGATGCCGCCCTGAATGGCGGGGTTATTGTCCGTCTGGCTGATGCCGCGGAAAACATAATCCGATGTCGCGCCAACATTGAACGACCAAGTGCCAGCGTCTTGTGCCGTCGCGGCTGAAGCTCCAAAGAGGCTAAGCGCAGCAATCGTACCGAGGAGGAGAGTTTTCATTGTTCTTGTCCCTTTAAGGAAAGAATTCTTGGGGAGGAATTCTATGGTTAACCTTATACAAGAATTGTCAAGAAACAGTAAAATCGGTGCATTTGTGACGATGTTTGATCAAGTCACTGTAAGAAAATAACTTTTCTTGATGTTGCAGGAAGTAAAGGTTGTGGGTGTAACCAGCTTTCAGTCAACAGTCTGAAACAGTCTGCAATAGATGGTTCAGGACAGCGGTGTGTCGAACAATCGGGCGATCTGAGCGTCGGACAGCATGCGGAACTGTCCTGGTTCCAGCGAGGCCGGCAGGGTCAGATTCCCGATCCGATCACGGTGCAGAGCGTTCACGTGGTTGCCCACGGCGGCGAACATCCGCCGGACTTGGTGATATCGCCCTTCGGTCAGGACCAGATAGGCTTCCTTAGGCCCGAGAACCGTCAGATCGGCCGGAAGCAGCGGGTCGGTTTCGCCTTCGAGCATCATGGCCCCGGAAGCGAAGATCGCCCCTTCGTCGCCCTTGAGTGGACGGTCGAGTTCAACGCGGTAGCGCTTGGCGATGCTGGATTTCGGCGAAATGATCCGGTGCAGCAGATTGCCGTCATCGGTCAGGATCAAGAGGCCCGAGGTCTCCTTGTCGAGCCGACCGACGGTCGACAGCGCCGGATCCCGGCCCAGCCATCGCCCAGGCAGAAGATCATAAATCCGCTCGCTATGGCTTTCCTTGTGCGAACACACGACCCCAACAGGCTTGTGGATCATCAAGGTGAAGGGGGGCAGGGGGTCCAAGCGCTTGCCGCGCACTTTCATCCGCGCACTGAGGTCGGCACTAAGGGGGATTTTCTGGTCGGCGTCGGTCAGGACCACATCATCCAGCGTAATCCAGCCGGAACGGACCATACGGCTAACTTCGCGGCGGCTGCCATAGCCCAGATTGGCGAGCAGGCGGTCAAGACGCAGGGCTTTGTCGCTCATCGGATGGCCTCATAGACCTTGAAGCCATTGGCCTCGAAAACGAGACGCCCATGGGCAAAGCGACTTTTGAGCTCTGCTTCGTAGGGCAGGTGGCGGTTGGCCACCAGCCAGCACACCCCGCCGGGGCGAAGGCGTTCAGCCGCCACGCGGATAAAGGCCTGGCCGAGCTGCTTGTCCTCGTCCGGGCCGTCATGGAAGGGCGGGTTCATGACGATGAAATCCAAGTCAGCAAGCCCATCCAAGGGTTGACGGACATCGTGCCAGTGCAGGCTTAGCCGTGGATCCGACAGATTTTTCTGGGCGGCACGAATGGCGCGACCGTCGATATCGAGGCCATAGAGCCGGGTAACCCCGGTCTGGGCTAAAAGCGCTTGGCTGATCAACCCAATACCGCAGCCAAAGTCCGCCCCCTTACCCTTGAGGTCCGGCAAGACGGCCAGCAGGGTTTCCGTGCCGCTGTCGGGGCGGTCCCAGCTGAAGACGCCCGGCTGGCTCCAGAGGCCGCCAAGCGCTGGGGGCTGCTGCAAGCCTCCGGCGCGTAACGCTGTGTCGAGGGCGCTGAGGTCTTCGGGTCGCTCGGTCTGGCAGATGCGGTGGTGCGCCTTGGCTGTCTCATAGACCGCGCATCCCAGCGCCGTTAGTTCCTTGCCGAGGCGATGGCCGCCCTTGTCCTTAGGGGCCATGGCGACGAGCTGCCCGCCCGGTTGCAGGGCGCGCAGGGCATGGGCGAGCGCAAAGCTGCGTTCCTGGGTGCCGCGCGGGGCCAGAAGGGCTAGGCGGCTGAAACTGGCCGTTTCAAGGGTGTCCATCAGGCGCGCGCCCGGCTCAAGCGGGGACAGGCGTACCGAGTCCCGGGGCAAATCGGCATAGGCGTCCAGCGGGCGCGGGAGCTGGCCATAGATCCCGGTCGGTCCGGGCAAAGCGGTCATCATGTGCCCGTGGTAATCCACTTAAGCGGATTTGACCAGTCAGACATCCAGTAGAAACGGGTTGCTGGCAGTTGAAACGGGTTACTGGGCGCGGCTGGATTTGGTCTGTGCGGGGCCATAAAGGCTGCACAGGACATTGATGATCTCGCGCGCCGCCGTGTTACTCAGGCGGTAATAGATCGTCTGGGCCTCGCGGCGGGTGGAGACAACGCCTTCGGCGCGGAGCTTGGCCAAATGTTGAGACACCGCCGACTGGGCGAGGCCAACATAATCAGAGAGGTCCCCGACCGAGACCTCTTCCTCGGAAATCCGGCACAACAGCAGCAGGCGCTGCTCATTAGCCATCAGCTTGAGCAGGCGCGAGGCCTCATGCGCACTGGCCTCAAGCTGGGCCAGATCGGGCGAGGGCTCTAGATGGCGGACAGGGAGGGGCATGGTACGCATTATCCGGAAATGGGCATTTCGCCCGAAAGAACAAGGGTTACTCAGTCGGCAGACGATCCGCTTTCCAGGCGTTGATCCCACCCTTCATGTGGCAGGTCACGTTCAGGCCCGCTTGTTGGCAAATTTGCAGTGCCTGAATAGATCTTACGCCGCCTGCACAATGCAGGATCACCGTTTTGCCACCGGCGTCCGGGAGATTGGCCGGCACAAAGCTGGACAGGGGAAACAACACCGCCCCCGGGATTTTTTCATTGTCATGCTCGTGCGGTTCGCGCACGTCGATAACCAGACAATGGCCCGCATCCATGGCGGCCTTGACTTCGGCGGGGGTCAGCTCTTTGACGGTCATGACGAGACTCAGCTAATTTCGTTTCAGCTAATATAATAGGGATGCCTGTTCCGAATGCCAATGCCCTCATGCCCATAGAGATCACTGAAATTTCCGACCCACTGGATCCTAGGGTGGCGGACTATATCCAGATCCGCGAGCGAGACCTTGTCGGGCGGGAGGGACGCTTTATCGTCGAAGGCGCAGTCGTGCTGCGGGGACTGCTGGCGTCGCCCTGGCATGTGCCGCGTAGTCTGCTGATTGCGGCGCGCCATGAAGCCCGGATCCGGGACATGCTCAGCGTATCGGGCAAGGCCGATGTGCCCGTGATGATCGCCTCGCAGGCCGTGTTGAATGCGATTGCCGGATTTGATCTGCACCGGGGTATTTTGGCGCTGGGCATGCGCGGAGCGATGCCGGATCTAACCGCGGCGCTCGCGGCCTTGCCGCCTATGACCCGGGTGCTGGGGCTGTTCGGGATCAGCAATCACGACAACATGGGGGGATTGCTGCGCAATGCGGCGGCGTTTGGGGTGGATCTGGTGGTGCTGGACACGCGCTGTTGCGACCCCTTCTATCGTAAGGCCCTGCGAGTATCGGTCGGGGCGGCCCTGGGTTTGCAATTGGCCTGGGTAGACGACGAGGCTCAGGCGCTGGAGGCTTTTGCGGCCCATGGCCTGACCGTTATGGCCCTGAGCCCGGCGGGTCAGTTTGTCATGTCCGATTATCCGGTGCCGGATCGCGTCGCCGCCCTGTTCGGGGCCGAAGGGCCGGGGCTGTCGAAAGACACTTTAGGCCGCGCGGATAGCGTGGCGATTCCCATGCGCGGTGGCTTTGATTCGCTCAATGTCGCCACGACTTCGGGGATTGTGCTGCATCACTTGGCTCAGCAGCAGGACAAAAAAAGAGGCTGACGCGGGCCAGCCTCTTTTCCGTTTATCGATTGGCGTTGGGGCTTAGCTCTCTTCACCCAGCGGAACGCGACGCGGACGGCCCCGACCGCGCTTAACGGGCGCGTCTGCGGTGACATCGCTGCCTGCATCGGCAACCGGGAGCACGCTGGCCTGAAGGAAGGCCGGGAGCTGGCTGGCATCGGCGCTGATATCCTCGCGAACCGGTTCGCTGTCATTGCGGCGGGGGCGACCGCGCCCGCGCGGTGCCGGTTCAGGCGCCTCTTGACGCGGTTCTGGCACAAAGGTCGGAGCCTCAGCCATCGGGCTGTCTGTCAGGGGCGCGCTGCTTGGCGCAATCACAGCCAGCGGGTCATAGGTCGGAGCATCGGAAGGCGCAGCATCTTGACCATTCTCGGCAGCAAAGCCGTCGTTGGTGTAGCGCTGGTTCCGTCGACGTTCGTAGCGGTCACGGCGGCTTTCGCGGCGATCGCCGTTTTCGTCGCGGGGACGATCCTCGCGAGGCCGGTCATCTCTTGGGCGATCATCTCTTGGGCGATCATCTCTGGGCCGGTCATCTCTGGGACGGTCGTCTCTAGACCGATCGTCTCTGGGCCGATCTTCGCGGTTACGGTCGTCGCGGTTCCGGTCGCGATCGCGGCGGTCATTGCGATCGCGGCGCTCATTGCGGTCGTAGCGGTCATTTCGGTCCGAACGCTCAGAGCGGTCTGGGCGTTCGTTACGGTCATGACGCTCGTTACGGTCGTGGCGCTCGCTAGATTCGCCCCCGTCGGCCTCGTTCTCGCTCTCAGGGCCGTTGTCCTGATCGCTGTCGTCTTCATCGAAGTCGAAGCCGTTGGAGAACGGATCACGCTGGACAAAGTCTGACACCGGGCGCTGGGGCTGCATGGCCCGGATCAGGCGGAAGTAATGCTCCGCATGCTGTAGATGGTTCTCAGCAAGAACTCGATCGCCAGATGCATTGGCATCGCGGGCAAGTTGCTGATATTTCTCATAGATGGTCTGGGCGTTGCCCCGAACCTTGACGCCCTCCGGTCCATTGGACTCGTAGGCGCGGTTCGGATTGGCGTTATTTCCTGCGGGCTTACGATTGCGGCCACGTTGCCGTTTCATGCCCCGAAAGTCTTTCATGTGTGACAACCGTTTTCGGCGACACCGGATTCATCATCCGGTGAGGCGGCTAAAGCCAGAGCCAGGGCGTTTTGTCCTGTGCTGATTACTTTGAGCCGAGGTTTATGTCTGCCGTGGAGCGCGCGTTGAAGGTAAGCGACCGCAACGCCTCAGAGTCTCGTCGGGTGAGGTTCAGGCAGCAAGGCCGCGTGAACAAGCCACGAAGAGCGGAAGACATCCCTGCTTAGCGACTCGCGCGGCTTTAGCCAAGGGAATTCTTGCGGGCACTGACGATGCGCGGCTGATCCGACAGATCCTTGTAGGTCACAACCTCGGCAAAGCCCGCGGCGTTCATCAGGGCCTCGACCTCGGCGGATTGGTCAAAGCCGATTTCCAGCAGCGTCCGCCCGCCTGGTTTCAGCAGACGGAAGATTTCGGGGGCCAAGTGGCGATAGGCGTCGAGCCCGTCTGGTCCGCCATCGAGTGCCAACACCGGGTCATGCTCGCGCACTTCGGGATCCAGCTCTGGGATCACGTCCGTACGGATATAGGGCGGATTGGAGACGACCCAATCAAATCCTTCGCCATCCAGTCCATCGGCCCAGGAGGTGCGCAAAAAGGCCGCGCGACCGTCAAGGCCCAGAGAGGCGGCATTGTCGCGGGCCACGGCGAGCGCGTCTTCAGAGACGTCGGTGCCAAGGCCCCGCGCCGCCGGACGCTCGGCCAGAATCGCCAGCAGCATCGCTCCGGATCCAACACCGAGGTCGGCGATGCTGAACCGTTCGTGCTCGGTCGTGGCCTTGAGCACCATATCCACGAGGCACTCGGTTTCCGGACGCGGGACCAGCACGGCGGGGGTCAGGGACAGCATCAGCTTCCAGAAGCCCTTGCGGCCCAGGATCCGCGCCACCGGCTCGCGGCGCTTACGACGTTCCAGATACTGCTCAAGCTGGGTCATCACCGCGTCGGGCAGCTCACGATGTGGGTCGGTCAAAATGTCCATGCGGGTTGCCCCGCTGGCCGCTTCGAGCAACAGGCGTGCGTCGATGGCGGGGCTGTCGATGCGAGCGGCTTTGAGTTGGGCCTGTGCATAGGCCCAAGCTTTTACGAGCGTGGTCATGCCCCGCTAAAAGCATCAAACCCGGGATCTGACAAGATCTAGAGCGGGTTCAAGCGGGGGGACGGGTGCCGGTCATCATATAGTTAATGGCGGTATCCGACGACAAAGACCACTGGTCGCTCAAGGGGTTATAGCTGACCCCGAACGGACCCTGAAGGGCGAGACCGCTGTCCCGCAGGAAGCCAGAAATCTCTTCGGGCTTGAGGAATTTACGCCAGTCGTGGGTGCCAGCCGGAAGCCAGCGCAGCACATATTCCGCCCCCACAATCGCCAGGGCAAACGCCTTGGTGGTGCGATTAAGCGTGGCCACCACCAAAAGCCCGCCGGGGGCGACCAGCCGGGCGCAGGTCTGGAGGAAGCGCTCCGGATCAGCCACGTGCTCGATCACCTCCAGGCTCAGGACGACATCGAACAGGGGGCCGCCTTCAGCCTCGATCTGCTCAACGGTCTGGTTGCGATAGGTCACGTCGAGGCCGGTTTCGTGGGCGTGCTGACGGGCGGTGCCGATGTTCTTTTCCGACGCGTCGATCCCGGTGACGTTAAAGCCGAGGCGGGCCATGGGCTCGCTCATCAGCCCGCCGCCGCAGCCGACATCCAGCAGGCGCAGGCCCGCAAAGGGGGCGCGGCTTTCAGCGTCCCGGCCAAACTGGCGCGCGGCCGTATCGCGGACAAAACGCACGCGGGTCGGGTTGAACTTGTGTAAGGGCGCAAAGGCCCCCTTGGGATCCCACCATTTGGCGGCCAGCGCCGAAAACCGCGCCACCTCGTCCGCGTCAATACTGAAGCCCTCAGCCGCCTGTGCCCCTGTATCAGGGGCCGTATCCGCAGCGGGACGGGGGGCAAGCTCGGACATTTTCACAGTCTCCGGATCAATGTTGCGTTGCGGCAGAGGTCAGACCCCGTTAAGTACAGCGATTTCAAGCACCGAAACAAGGTGAACTCAGGACCATCGGGGGCGTAACGAACACCTGTTTGATTTACGGATCCCGGTCTGGACCAGATCCCTGATGGCCCGAAGGGGACGGGGCGAGACAGGCCAAGAGAGAGAAAAGAGAGGGTCATGACGCGGTTAGTGATGAAGTTCGGCGGCACATCCATGGCCGATCTGGAACGCATCCGCCGTGCGGCACGTCTGGTCGCGGCGGAATATGATGCCGGTCACAAGGTGGCCGTGGTGGTGTCGGCTATGGCCGGGAAAACCAACGAGCTGGTGGCCTGGACCGATGGGGCCGGCGCTGGGACCGGTCAGGGCCAGCTCAGCGACGACGAATATGATGTGGTCGTGGCGTCGGGTGAGCAGGTGACGGCGGGGCTGTTGGCCCAGACCCTGCGCAATATGGGCTACAAGGCCTCGAGCCTGATGGGATGGCAAATCCCGATCCTGACCTGTGACACCCACGGCAAGGCCCGCATCGAGGACATTCCGCCGGAAAAGATCAGCGGGCTGATGGACAGCGGCGAGATTATCGTCGTGCCGGGCTTTCAGGGCGTGACCAAGGATGGGCGGATCACGACCCTCGGCCGGGGCGGGTCCGATACCTCGGCCGTGGCCGTGGCCGCAGCGGTCAAGGCCGTGCGCTGTGACATCTATACCGACGTAGACGGGGTCTATACGACCGACCCGAGGATCGAGTCCAAAGCCCGCCGGATCGGTAAGATCTCCTATGAGGAGATGCTGGAAATGGCCTCGCTGGGGGCCAAGGTGCTGCAAACCCGCTCGGTCGAACTGGCGATGAGCTATCGCGTTCCGGTCCGGGTGCTGTCATCCTTTGCTGAGCCCGGTGAACAGACATCTGCGGGCACGATTGTTTGCGACGAGGAGGAAATCTTGGAAAAGCGTATCGTATCCGGCGTCGCCTATAGCCGCGACGAAGCCAAAGTCACCCTGTTGGGCCTGCCCAACACCGTGGGCCGCACCTCGCGCATCTTTGCGCTGCTGTCCGAAGCGGCGGTGAACGTGGACATGATCGTCCAGTCCGAAGCCCGCAGCGGCGATGTGGTCAACCTGGTCTTTACCGTTGGACGCCGCGATGCCCAAAAGGCTGTGGCCGTCATGACCGCCGCCCAGGACGAGCTCGGCTTCGAGGAGCTGCGCGTCAACGAAGATGTCTCGAAGATCTCGATCGTCGGCGTCGGTATGCGCAGCCACACCGGTGTCGCCGAGACCATGTTCAAGGCGCTGGCCGACAAGGGCATTGGCATTCAGGTGATCTCGACCTCGGAGATCAAGATCAGCGTGCTGGTCGATTCGGCCTATACGGAACTGGCCGTGCGGGCCTTGCACGCGGCCTATGGCTTGGATCTGGCCGCATGAGCCGGACTTGGGCCGCCGGAGCGCTGGGGCTGGCTCTGATGCTGGCCGCAACGCCGTCTGTCGCCGATGATGGCCCGCGCCCGCCCTTAGCCGGGGGCTATAGCGCCAGCGATCCCAAGAGCAAGGACGTGCGCAAGGCCGCGGCCGTCGCGCTGTCGCAAAAGGCGGCGCAGGACAAGGGCCGTTACAGCCTCGAGAAGGTCTATAGCGCCGAAACCCAGGTCGTGGCCGGGCTGAATTACCGCCTGTGCCTGCGCGTGCGGGCCTATGCGACGGGCCAGCTCTGGCCGCAAACCCGCCACGTGGCGGCGGTGGTGTACCGCGACCTCAGCGACCAGTGGTCTTTAAGCGAGTGGCAAGTCGTGGCGGGCTGTTCGGCGAAGTCGTCTTAAGCTCCATCTGTCCTGACGGTCACGAACACTTCGTTTTCGATCACCCACTGGCCGATGACCTTTTTCCAGGTGGCCAGATAGGGGCCGCTGAGGGTCAAGGCTCCGCTTCGCAGCGGCGGCGCGGGCTTCCATGTGCCGGTCCAGGTGCCGTGTTCAGCGGCGCGCGCGCCATCGTCGGCGATCTCGACCCGGCTGGTTTCGCGCAAAAAGGCCTCAAAGCCCGGTTCAGCAAACTGGATCTCAAACGCGCGAATGATGGCATTGGCCCCGCTGATCGGGCTGCCGTCTCCGGCGATCACCAGTGCGTCGGGGGTGAAAAATGGCTTCAGCCGCCCGGCATCGCGGCCCTTGATCAGCTTGTTGGTCAGCTTGCGCCGGGCGCGGATGGCGTTCTCGGACGCCAGGGCGTCGGCGCGGGCGGGGGCAGTCAGCTCGGTCATGGGCCTCATTAAGCGCCTCGCGGTCTCAAGGGCAAGAGTGGCCACTGTGCCTTGTCCCAGCACTCGCGTCAAAGGGGTGTATTTTCCTATGCGTGTAGGTTGGTGCCCGGCTGAGTGGCGCTTAGCGCCACACTTCCCGTTAACGAAAAACGGCTTTGCAGGGCGGGGTTGGGTCGCTACACTCGAACAGATGCGGAACACGTCAGTGGCACCTGTGCGAATCTTGGGGCTTGATCCGGGCCTGCGGCGGACGGGCTGGGGGATTATCGAGTCTGAAGGGGCGCGGCTGCGCTGGATTGCCCATGGGGTGATCGCCCCCGCCGATACGGGGGATTTTGCCGTGCGCTTGCTGGCGCTGTTCGAGGGCATTGAGGCTGTGATTGCTGCCTATAGCCCGGACGAGGCGGCGGTCGAGGAGACCTTTGTTAACGTCAACCCGTCTTCGACGCTGAAACTGGGCCAGGCGCGGGCGGCGGCGATGATTGCCCCGGCGCGGGCCGGGTTGCCGGTGGCCGAATATTCCGCCAAGTCGATCAAGAAATCGGTGGTCGGGACCGGCAATGCCGACAAGGCTCAGATCGCCTTTATGATCGCCCGGCTTTTACCGGCATCCCAGGGGGTCAAGGCCGATGCCGCCGATGCCCTGGCCTGTGCCATCGCCCATGCTCATCACCGCACCCTGTCGCCGCGGACGTTGGCCGTGGCAGACAACAGGCTTGACGTGTCCGCTGTGGGGCTTAAGGGCCGCAGCGGGCGACGCGTGACTTCAAAAGGACAGGCTGCATGATTAGCCGCTTACGGGGCCTTCTTCTGGATCTGGACGACGAAGAAGCCGTCGTCGAGGTGGGCACAGCCACCGGCGGGATCGGCTATGCCGTGCGCTGTGGTGTGCGAACCTTGGCGCAATTGCCCGCGCCGGGCGAGGCCGTAACCCTGTTTATCGACAGCCAGACCCGCGAAGACGGCACGCGCCTTTATGGCTTTTTGAGCAAGGGCGAACGCAAGGCGTTTCAGGGCCTTCAGGGGGTCCAGGGGGTGGGACCCAAGGCGGCGCTGGCCGTGCTTGATGTGCTCAGCCCGTCGGAGCTGATGCAGGCGGTGGCACGCGACGATAAGGCCGCCGTGGGCCGCGCGAATGGCGTGGGACCGAAATTGGCCCAACGAATTGTCACCGAGCTGAAAGACAAGGTGCTGACCGATGGCGGGACCTTTGCGGTGTCGGCCTTTGCGACACCGCCCGCCCCGGTGGCCCCCAGCCTCAATGGGGAATGCGTCTCGGCCCTGGTCGGGCTGGGCATCCCCGAGGCCCAGTCGCGCCGAGCGGTCGATCAGGCGCTGAATGATCTTGGGCCTGAGGCGGAACTGGCGGCCGTGATCCGTGCCTCGCTGAAGGCGCTGGGCCGATGAGCCGACTGATCTCCGCTGAGGCGGGCGAGGACCGGGCCGAAGCCTTTGACAAGGCGTTGCGCCCCCAGACCCTGGGCGATTTTGTCGGTCAGGCCCCGCTCAAGGCCAATCTTAAGGTGTTCGTCGAAGGGGCGCGGGCGCGCAAGGAGCCGCTCGACCATGTGCTGTTGTTCGGCCCGCCGGGTCTGGGCAAAACCACCCTCGCGCAGATCGTGGCGCGCGAGCTGGGGGTCAGTTTCCGGGCCACCTCGGGGCCGGTGTTGGCCAAGGCCGGGGATCTGGCGGCGATCCTGACCAATCTCGAACCCAACGATGTTCTGTTTATCGACGAGATCCACCGGCTGAGTCCGGCGGTCGAGGAAATCCTCTATCCGGCGATGGAAGACTATGTCCTGGATCTGATCATCGGAGACGGTCCGTCGGCGCGCACGGTGCGCATCGATCTGGCGCCGTTTACGCTTGTGGGGGCGACCACGCGGGCGGGGCTGCTGGCGACGCCGCTGCGGGACCGCTTTGGCATTCCCCTTCGGCTCGAATTCTATACGCCTGAGGAACTTGTGCGGGTGATTCTCGGCACGGCCTATCGCATGGGGGCGGAAATCGACGAGGCCGGGGCCACAGAAATCGCCTCGCGGTCCCGAGGCACCCCCCGGATTGCCGGCCGATTGTTGCGCCGCGTGCGCGACTTTGCCCAAGCCGAAGGGGCCACGGTGATCACGCGCACAGTTGCCGCGCGGGCGCTGTCCCGCCTAGATGTAGATGAAACGGGCCTAGACAGCCTTGATCGGCGCTACCTCAAGGCCATGATCGAGAACTATGGCGGAGGGCCTGTGGGCCTTGAAACCCTTGCAGCGGCAATCGCCGAGGCCCGTGATGCGGTCGAAGACATGATCGAGCCCTATCTGTTGCAACAGGGGTTCATCATGCGCACGCCGCGCGGACGGGCCGCCTGTGCCCGGGCCTATAGCCATTTGGGCCTGACCCCGCCCGCCGCGCCGCCGTTGCCCTCTGGCGATCTTTTCGACGCGGCGGACTGAATTCTCCCCATGGGGGACTTTTCTTTTGGTGGCAATGTCCTAGGGTTGGGGGTAGTTCAGTTGTGCGGAGTTGTTGCAGTTATGGTGCCTACTCGATCCACACCGGTCGTCCTGCCGGCCCATCATCCCGGTGCGGGATGGTTCGAAGGCCGGGCGCATGTGCTGCCGGTCCGGATCTATTACGAAGACACCGACTTTACTGGAGTCGTCTATCACGCCAATTATCTGCGTTATTTTGAGCGGGGCCGGTCGGATTTTCTGCGTCTAGTGGGGCTAGACCATACCATTTTGGCGGGATGGGATGAGCCGACAGCCTTTGTGATTCTGAAGATGACTCTCGATTTTAAGCGGGCCGCTCGGGTCGACGATGCGCTCTGGGTCCGGACCTTCTATGAACAGGCGCGCGGCGCCCGTCTGATGATCCGTCAGCAGATCGAACGCGGGGCTGAGATTCTTGTGTCCGCAGAGGTCGAAGCGGCATGTATCGATCTGTCCGCACGGCCCAAGCGGCCCCCAGCATCGCTGGTCCGCGTCCTCAGGCCTTATTTCCTGCCTGAATAGTCACACTTTTGTCGCTGTCTGGGGGTTATCTAGGCGACAAAACGCTATAGATTGTGTGTGATTAACCACTTTGGGGGCATTTTGATGTCTGAGACCCTGTCACCGGATAGCTTCAACGTCGTGACCCTGTTCCTGCACGCGGACTGGGTGGTTAAGAGCGTCATGATCTCGATGGCCTTAGCGTCGTTGTGGTCATGGATGATCATCATCGACAAAGCCCTGCGTCTTGGGAAGCTGAACAAGGAGGCCTCACACTTTGAGGCCATGGTCAATACCGGTCGTTCATTGGATGACATCGCCCTTCAGGTTGGGGATCAGCCCAGCCAGCCCCAGGCCAAGTTACTGGTTCTGGCGCTGCGCGAATGGCGCGAAAACAAGGGTAAGGTGACCAATGCCGCCCAGGGCGACATGCTGGTGTCGCGCCTTGATCGGGAACTGGGTAGCATTATCAACCGCGAAGCCGATGCCGTCGAAGAGGGGCTCAGCGGTCTGGCCATTGTCGCGACGGCGTCCCCGTTCGTGGGTCTGTTTGGGACGGTCTGGGGCATCATGCATGCCTTTAGTGCGATCGCCGCTCAGGGGAACACCAGCCTGACGACTGTGGCTCCGGCGATTGCCGAGGCCCTGTTTGCCACGGCCATTGGCTTGGCGGCCGCAATCCCGGCCTATGTGGCCTATAACAAGTTTAGCGCCGATGCCGCTCGGTTCAGCGCCCGTATGGAGGCCTTTGCCGATGACCTGATGGCGGCGCTCAGCCGACGCCTGGCCGATAAGCTGTCGGACAAGGGAGCGGCGTAACATGGCCCTTTCCACGGGATCCGGCGGGTCGGGTCGGGGGCGTCGGCGTCATCGGCGCAAGGCGGCCCTCAGTGAGATTAACGTCACGCCAATGGTCGATGTGATGTTGGTGTTG
>DAITMY010000020.1:0-16104 GCA_036834925.1 Asticcacaulis sp. | reverse complement strand
GTATATACCGCGATTGCTTATCCTCCGGGCCCTTTCATCGTTAAGCCTTAACGCCTATATGCAACGAGCAATGGAACCCGGAGGTCTGACACCATGTCCCGCAATTCCAGCCGTGCTCGTGCCATCACTCAGCCGCGCGTGTCGCCCGTCGCCCTGATGGGTAGCTTCGGTCTGATGGCCGCGCTGATGCTGTCGGTTCCGGGTTTGGCCAAGGCCCAGACGAACACCCAAGTTTCGGCCCAACCGCAAGCGGTTGCGGCGGTGGAGGGGCCCTTTAGCCTCGCGCCCCTGCCCTATGCCCCGGATGCCCTCGCCCCGGCGATTGATGCCGAAACCATGCGCATCCACCACGGCCGTCACCACAAGGCCTATGTCGACAATCTCAATGCCGCGTTGAAAGCGCGCCCGGATCTGGCGGGTCTGTCGCTGGAGGCGATGATGGCGCGGATGAGCACCTTGCCGGTGGCCATCCGTAACAATGGCGGCGGCCATTGGAACCATACCTTCTTCTGGGACAGCCTCGCCCCGGTCACGCGGTCGGGTGCCCCCTCCCCGGCGTTGCAAGCCGCGCTCGTGGCCCGCTTTGGCAGCCTGGAGGCCTTTAAGGCCGAGTTTCGCAAGGCGGGCCTCAGCCAGTTTGGGTCTGGCTGGGCCTGGCTGATCCTCACCCCCGACGGGCGGTTGGAGATCAGCAGCACCCCCAATCAGGACAATCCGCTGATGGATGTGGCGTCGTTGCGCGGCACGCCGTTGCTGGGCAATGACGTGTGGGAACACGCCTATTACCTCAGCTATCAAAACCGCCGAGGCGATTACCTCGATGCCTTCTGGTCGATCGTCAACTGGCCGGTGGTCTCCGCCCGCTATGAGGCGGCCCAGAAGGCGCGTTAGAGCGGCGCCCCTGACACCCAGCCGTCATAGCCCGCCTCGACCCCCTCGGGCAGCAGGGCGCTTAAGGTCTCATAGTCGAGATCGTGGTGCAGATTGGTCAGCACGGCCCGGCGCGGCTTGAGGTCGGCGATCCAGCCCAGGGTCTTGTCGAGGTGGGCGTGGGTCGGATGGGGCGTATAGCGCAG
This sequence comes from Asticcacaulis sp., assembly GCA_036834925.1. Lineage (GTDB taxonomy): Bacteria > Pseudomonadota > Alphaproteobacteria > Caulobacterales > Caulobacteraceae > Asticcacaulis. The sequence continues at coordinate 15,028 of DAITMY010000020.1, read as the reverse complement.
GGCATCGACGATCCACAGATCGAGCCCCGCCAGCGCCGCCATGGCCGTCTCATCCAGGTCCGACACATCGCTGGAATAGGCGATAGGACCAAAGCGATAGCCCACCGAGCGGATCGGGCCATGCTGTTGCCAGAAGGTAGTAACCGGCAGGTCCGGTCCCGATCCGGGCACGGCAAACGCCTGACCGATCGAAGGCAGGGGCATGGCCGTACAGATCGGCGGATAATCGTGGCGACGCTCGAAAATATAGTCGAACCGTTGGGTCAGAGACCCCAGAGTCTCCGGGTCCATCCACACCGGCATCCGCAACCCGCCGCGCCGCTGCACAAAGGCGCGCAGGTCATCAAGGCCATGGCTCTGGTCGGCATGATCATGGGTCATCAGCACCGCATCGAGGGTGCGAACCCCGGCCGACAGCATCTGTTCGCGAAAATCGGGCGAGGTATCGACCACCACCCGCGTCACCGGTGCCTCTGGGGCATGCGGATCGAGGGCCTCGACCAGCAGCGAACAGCGGCGGCGGCGGTTGCGCGGATGGGTTGGATCACACGCGCCCCAATCCCCGTCAGCGCGGGGTACGCCACCGGACGAGCCGCTGCCCAAGATCGTCACATGGATTTCAGGCGTGGGGATTTCGGGCGTATCCGTCATGGCCGGGGGATCCGATCAAACAGCCGGAAGAAGGCGTCGGTGTTGCGGGCCTCAGCCTCTTCGAGCGTCCAGCCGCGCAGCTCGGCCATCTTGGCCAGCACATGGCCGATATAGGCCGGCTCGTTGCGCCGTCCGCGCATGGGCACGGGGGCCAGATAGGGGCAGTCGGTTTCGACGATCAGGCGCTCGGCCGGCATGTCCCGGATCACCGCCCGCACATCCTCGGCGGCCTTGAAGGTGGCAATGCCGGACATGGAAAAATAGGCCCCCAGAGCCGCCGCCCTCCGCGCCAGCTCGGCCCCGCTGGTATAGCAATGCAGTAGGAACACGAACGGGCCTTCGGCATGGGCCTCTTCGAGGATCTGGATCATATCGTCGTCGGCATCACGGGTATGGACCACCAGCGGCAGGCCGCTGTCCCGGGCCGCGCGGATATGGGTGCGAAACACCAAGCGCTGCACATCCCGGGGGCTGTAGTCATAGAAGTAATCGAGGCCGCATTCGCCGATCCCCACCACCTTGGGCCGTTCCGCCAGCGCCAGAAGGTCGGCCACGCTGAGGTCCGGGTTTTCCCGCGCTTCGTGCGGGTGGGTGCCGACGGTGGCCCAGATGTCCGGGTTGTCCTCGGCCACAGCATAGACCGCGTCAAAGTTCGACACCCGGTCACAGATATTCAGCATCAGCCCCACCCCGGCCTCGCGCGCGCGGTCGATCACAGCCGCGCGGTCTTCGTCGAACTGGGGGGCATGAAGATTGACGTGGCTGTCGATAAGCATGGACGGATCGGGACTCACAAACGGGATCAGAGGTTACAGCCGCGACAGGGCGTTCAGCTCGCTCTGCATAGACCAGAAAAGGTCGGCGCGGTCGAGGTTGATTCCCTCGGCTTCGTCGGCCAGCGGCATCAGGCGGCTCCACAGCCCCGCCGCCGCCTGGGCCTTGCGGGCCGGAGTGGTCGGATCGAGCGACAAGGCGCGCAAGGCCTCTAGGATCCGCTCCAGCAACAGGGCGAAACGGGCCGCGCCCTCAGCGCCGCGAAACTTGTCGGTCTGGCTTAAAAGCTCCGCCGGATCCTTGAGCGTGCCCTCGACGAGGGATGCCGCAATGGCCTCAAGGCTGAGCGCACCCCGGGCATAGAGCGACAGCCCCCGCCCCGGTGCGCCATGGGCCATGGCCGCCAGCGCCGAGGCACTGGCCGGATCCAGCCCCGCGCCGGTGCGCAGAAAATCGGCGACATCCGCCTCGGGCCAGGGGGCAAACCCCAGCCGACGGCAGCGCGAGCGGATGGTCGGTAGCAAGCGGCCCGGCTGGTGCGAGACCAAAAACAACACCCCGCGCGGCGGCGGCTCTTCGAGGGTTTTCAGCAAGGCATTGGCGGCATTGACGTTCATATCGTCCACCGCATCGACAATCGCCACCCGCCAGGCCGAGCGCGACGGGGTCTGGCTGAAAAATCCAGCCACGCCCCGCGCCGCATCGACGGTGATCGAGCGGGCCATCTTGCCGTCGTCCCCCTCGCGGTCCAGCACCAACAGGTCCGGATGGGCCCGGGCGGCGATCAGCCGGGCATCGGCATCCTCGGGACTGACCCCCAGCGGCCCGAACGCGGCATCGCGGGTGCGCGACAACAGATACCGCGCCACGCGATAGGCAAAGGTCGCCTTGCCCACCCCCTCGGGTCCGCACAAGAGCCAGGCATGGTGAAAGCGCCCGTTTTCGAGCGCATCCCGCACCGCCGCCTCGACGGTTTCGCCGCGCTGATAGCGATAGACATCCCGGGGGTGGGCGATGATCTCAGCCATGATCGGACCCGTTCACGACGGGGGGAAGGCCCAAGAGAGTCGGACCCAGCCGCGTCTCGACCGTCGCAAGCACGGCCTTGGTCAGGGCCTCGATGCTCTGGTCGGCCGCTAGCAGGGCGCAGCGCGCGGGGAAACGTTCGGCCAAGGCCTGGAAATGGGCCCGTAAGCGCTCGTGGAACGCCAGACCCTTGCCCTCGAACCGGGCTTCGGCGTCGGAGCCCGCCCCATTGCGCGCCTGGGCCCGCGCCAGCCCCACCGACACCGGCAGATCAAGGATCAAGGTCAGGTCCGGCTGGTCCGGCCCTACCACAGCGGCATCAAGCGTCTCGACAAAGGCGGGATCGACCCCGCCGCCGGCCCCCTGATAGGCGCGGGTGGAATCGGCAAAGCGGTCGCACAGAACCCAGTCGCCGCGCGCCAAGGCCGGGCGGATCACCCGCTCCAGATGGTCATTGCGGGCGGCGAACATCAGCAAGGCCTCGGACAGGGGCGACCAGCGATCGGCCCCGCCGGTGACCAGCAAGCGGCGCAAGGCCTCAGCCCCGTCGGATCCGCCGGGCTCGCGCGTCAGCACCACCCGCACCCCGCGCGCCGTGAGGGCGGCCGCCAGAGCGCGGATCTGGGTGGACTTGCCCGCGCCCTCCCCGCCTTCAAAGGTGATGAATCGGCCCCGCACGGGCGGGTCGGACCGCATCACAGACTCACAGTGTTCAGAAGACGCCATCATGGGCGCAGATTGTCGCTTTTGGCCGCAAGATCAAGCCAGATCCGGCTTAAGGCCTCCGCGTAATCACGGTCTGGCCATGGCCCAGATCGCGCAGGGTCTGACGTAGACGCTCCGCCGCATCGGGGCTGTCAAACCGGCCCACAATGACCCGCCACAGCCCCGGATGGACCCGCACCAGCGTGACATCGTCCACCCCGGCCCCGCGCAGTTGATCCACCAGCCGTTCGGCATTGTTGCGTTCGCCAAAGGCCCCGACCTGGACCGTAAACGGCCCCTCGGGCGCGCTGGGCAGGCCCGGCGTGGTGCGTTCAGGTCCCCGCTCAGGTCCCCGTTCCGGTCTGAGCCCCGTGATCGGCCCGCCCTCGGCTCGGCCGAGCCAGCGCACCCGCACCTTGCCCGTACCGGCGCGCAGCATCCCCAGCGCTTCGGCCGCCCCGCGCGACAGATCAATCAGCCGCCCGTCGATAAACGGCCCCCGGTCATTGACCCTCAAGCGGATGGTGCGCCCATTATCCAAATTGGTCACCTCGACCACCGACGGCAACGGCAAGGTCTTATGCGCCGCCGTCATTGCCCACATGTTGAACACCTCGCCGTTCGATGTGGGCTTGCCGTGAAACGCATCGCCATACCAGGACGCCACACCGGTCTCTTCGTAGCGGTCAGGAATGCGCGGATAATAGGTCTTGCCGCGCACCGTATAGGGCCGAAGACTGCCGGAATGATAGCCGCCCTCGCCGCGCGCTACCACAGGTTCACGCCCGCGCTGACCCCCGGGGATATCACCGCGCACATCATAGCGCGGTCCCGCACAGGCGCCCAACAGGACGAGCAACAACGCCATCGCGCCAAAGCCCATCCGGCGTCGGATCGATCCGGACGGCAGCCCAAACGGTCCCATCAGCGCGCCTCCATCCACAGAAAATCACCTTAACCTTAAGGCCCAAAGCGCAAAAGTCCGGTTAAGATCGAAAAATCCTGCGCCCCCGGGCTTTGCGTTTGCCCAAACCCGCGCTAGAACCGCCACCCACTCAAAATCACGGACAGGTGGCCGAGTGGTTTAAGGCAGCGGTCTTGAAAACCGCCGTAGGTGGAAGCCTACCGTGGGTTCGAATCCCACCCTGTCCGCCACTGACACAAAGACCGGCCCCCGCGGCCGGTCTTTGTGTCAGTTGACAGCCGTGGGGACTTGAACCCACGGATCAAAGCGGGTTCGTAAACCGGAGCGAAGCGCAGGTTTCGGCGAAGCGAAGTGGAGCCAATCCCACCCACCCTGTTCGCTCCTAATCTAATCAAGGCAGGGTGACGCGCTTGGGGGCATCTTCGGGCAAGGTGAGTTCAAAGCTCACCCGAGCCTCGGGGTTCGCCAAGGGGATGGTCCAGCGCTGCGTGGCATAAAGCCGCTTTCCCGTAAGCGCGGTACAGACTTCGGGCGTTGCGGGCGCGCAGCTTTGGCCATGATCCAAGACGAGGAAGGTGTTGCCGGTATTGGTCACCACCAATCCGTCCGGCGTCCGCTGTGTGGACAGGACCGCCCGGGGCGCTTCAGGGCGCTCGATCACCAGCACGTCATAGGCCAGGGTGGTCCGGATCGCGAGGCCCGGCGTCTCATCGGGCGCTGAAACCTCGCGCACCAGCACCCGCCACACCCGGTCCGTTGTCGCCTTTTGACCCATCAGATTGATCCGGACCGAGCGCCGTTCGCCCGGCTCCAGCACCAACCGATTGGGCGCGGCCAACAGGCCAATCTGTTGCGGATCAGCGCTGTCGAGGGCGATTTCAGCGGCCTCACCCGGCGTTTCAATGCGTCGGGGCGTAATATCAACAAAGGCGCGCTGGGGGCCGGTATTGCTGACAATGATCTGGGTGCGCGGCTCTTTGCTCAGAATCACCACAGCCTTGTCGACGGCGATCTGTGCTGCCGCCCCTTGGAAAAACCCAGTCATTAGACTGAGGCTTAGGCCAAGAATGGCCAGAGTCCACACCCGATTGTACCATAAACAGCGTGCCATCACGATTGCCCCCTCTGACCCCAGGCCGCTGCGCGGACTTAAGGTTGACAGTGTAAAGCGCTCTAGCATATGAACCCTGTAAAGCAACCCGAGGTTACACGCCGTCGGTTTATTACAAGATTTTTTGCGGGGGATTAAAATGCGTCTTTTGATCGGTTCGGCGACAGCGTTCGCCCTTTTGGCCATGGCCAGCAGCAGCCTGGCGCAATCTCAAGGCAGCCTCGGCAGCACCTCGACCGGCTCGCATGATGTCAGCCTTACCCTGACCCAACCGACCGCCACATCCAATCAGGTCCGGATCACGGGATTAAGCAACGTAAGCATGGGATCCTTTCCCACCAACTATGTACAAGACATCGTTGGTAGAAACTACAACGTTTGTTTTTATCACAACAGCCCCACCTTCAAGTTGACGATCAGTCGAACCTCTAATCCGGAAAAAAGCAAAGGATTTAAGCTTGTGTCCAGCACAGGCAATGAAATTCCCTTACGTTTCGACCTCTATACTGGAGCCACATCTTTTTCAAACGCCTACACACCTTCTATAATTGACGGCATTGCAATCAATGGCGTAACAGGCAACAATAGCTCTGAAACCTGTAGCTCAGGCGGCAAGGGTTATTTATTTTACTCTGTCGGAACAGATGGCAAACTCCCGGCCAATACCCCGGCTGGTAACTATAGCGCCACCTTCCAGATCACCTTGGCAGCGGAATAGGCTTTACCGTGTCCCCGGGCGGTTGCATGGGGTTAACCGCCTGTTGGCGGTGGGCTGGGCTTGGGCTGTTGAGTTCAACGGCCCTGACACCCCTGTCTGCCCTGGCCCAACAGACTTTGATTGAGCCTGAAAGCCAGCTGGCGCTAGGCCCCGGGCTTGAGGCTTCGCCCCTCAGCACGCGGAGGGTAAACCCCATACCGGTGGGGTTTGAGGATCTGACCGAGGCCCGCGAAGACACCTTGCGGGTGCAATTTCATGGCAATGACCTCGGGGCGCACAGGGTGCGGATCCGGCCCGGCAGCGTCGAGCTGCTCGATCCGGCGGCGCTGGTGGCGCAGTTGCCCGATCTGATCGCCCCACGATCCGTGGTTCGGGCGCTCAGTGGCCCCTTGCCCTCGCATGCAGCGCGAGCCTGCGGGCCTGAACCCGTCGCCGGGTGCGACACGCTCGCCCCCAGCGTGGCCGGCGTGATCCATGATACTGACCGGGGTCAATTAAGCCTGTTTGTGGCGGCCGATCAAATCATTGAACGCCCGTTGGACAGCTTGGCCCGGCTGCCTGACGCGCGCCCGGATCCAGCCTTGCTCCTCAGCCTGTCGAGCTTTGCCAGTGGACAGGATAAGCAGACCGACTTCTGGACCACCGATGCCCAAATGACCCTTGGCTGGGGGGACACGCATCTGCAACTGGACGGCCAGGTGTCAAAGTCTGGCCGTGACCTTCGCACTGGAGCCTTGCATCATCGCCTGAACGGCCGCATTGCCAGCCTCGGCCTGTTTGAAGCCACCCCGTCCGCACTCTTGCCCCCGCAACGGCTGCTGGGCGTGCGGCTTGCCGATACGCTTCAGGATCTGGCGCATCAGGACAAGGCCTTTGATACGCCGGTGCGTGTCTATCTCAGTCGACCAGCGCGGATCGATGTCTTTGCCGGGACGGTGCTCCTGTCCTCGCAACGCTATGGGGCGGGTGAAGTTACGCTGGAGACTCAGCGGTTTCCGGGCGGGACCTATGATCTCGAACTGGTGATCGATGATGGTCTGTCCCAAACGCGGCAAACCCAGGTCTTTTCTCGCCAATCGCGCCTCCCCCCCGCCGGAGCCGCCCAGTCGTTTATCGAGCTAGGGGTTTCGCGCGGGAGCTATTTCAACGCCATTGCGGACCCTAACCTCAATCAGTTTGAGTTCCGCGCCGGCCAGACCCGGCGTTTATCGCGCACCGCAGCCGCCACGGTGACGGTCGTTGCCCAGAAACATGAGCAATATCTCGAAGGCACCTTGCGCTGGCAGGGACGCACCTCGGACCTTTACATCGCCAGCGGTATGAGCGCACGGGGCGAGCGCGCGGTGTCCGTTTCTGCGCGACAATCGCTAAACCGGTGGATCGTTTCGGGCCAGGTGTAGCGCGTTGAGGCGCAGCCCGGCCAAGCGGCCTCCCCCAAGGTCGCCGCAGCGTACTCGCATTTCTTGCGGAACCGCGAAGATTATTGGCAAGCGAACCTGTCAGTCACGCGAACGCTGAATAACGGCCGCTTTTCTTTGAATGGATATGGCCGCCGGGGGGATCTGTATGGAGACTCCTATAGCCTGCACCTGACCCATGAGCGCCAAATCAAAGCGCCCGGATCGACGATGGACGGACTCCGGTTGGCCGGTGATCTGCGGCTGACGGAGCGCGATCGCTACATTGGACTGCGCCTGACCCAGTCGTTTAGTGCCTTTAAGGGACGCGTGTCGGGCTATGCTCAGGTCGATGCCGACCATGGCCTGAGCGGATCCCGCCGCAACCAAACCGATACCCGGTACCGCTTAGGCATACAGGCCCACAAACCTCTGGCCAATGGCGGGCTTGGCGGACAGTTCAGTATCGACCGCGACGCCGACACGACGCTCTATATGCTCGGCGGGACGGTGGACACGGACCAAGGGTCTGCCAACGTCAATCTCATCCGATCCGCCCCACAGTCCATGACCCGCTGGACCGCCAATGCCCGAACACAATTGGTCTTGACGCCCCGGGGCTTACATCTTGGCGGGCAATCTGGTCAGACGACGGGTCTGAAAATCGTCAATCAATCCAAAGGGTCTGGCAAACTTATGGCGCTGATCGATGGCGCCGCCACCGTCAGCGTTCCCGCCGGGGCGACGCGCTTTGTCGCCCTGCCCGCCTACAAGACCTATGCGGTTTCTTTGCATCCGGAAAATGGCGCGGCCCTGAGCGGGGATGAAGCCCAAAAAACCCTCGTGCTTTATCCGGGGAATGTCCCGGCGTTGACCGCACGCTTTACCCAGATCACAACAGCCTATGGCCAGATCGTGGATGTCTTTGGTAATCCGCTGACGGCGGTTACGGTGAAAAGCCGAATGATGCAGGCCCGGGCCGAAGCAGATGGACGCTTTCAGATCGACGTGTCCGATCAAGACCATAGTCTGGATGTGCTTCAAGGGGGCAAGACCGTCTGTCAGGTCCGCCTGCGCGCGCTTGATCTAAACGCCCCTGTCTTTAACCTTGGCAAGGTTCGTTGCCTGAACGCGGCGACCACAGCGTCACGCACTGTGGCTCCGCGCTAAAAACGGCTCCCCCCCCTTCCCCCTCAGCTTGACGGTTCCGCCGGGGGTTTTGACGGCCTCCGTCCGGCGAGGTGCGTGAGGGCGATCCAGAAGATTGTGAACAGGATCACGCTGCTAGCGCAGGACCAGGCAAGCTTTTCCCAGGTCGGATTTTTCAGGTTGAAATAGACCATCTGGAAGATGTTGAGCGCGACAACACCGCGCAGCATCCATTCGACGTTCAACTTCTGAAGGATATAGCTGCCAAACGGGGCCATCAACAGCACCACGGGATAGGCGCAGAGCCATGTGCGGATCTGATAGTCCGTAATCGCGCCATCCCAGAAAAAGCGATAGGCGTAACCAAAGAGGCTGATCGCGGCCATGAGCATGATGCTCATGTGCGTGCCGACTTTTTCGTCCATGCGAAAGCGGGTGACAAGGACGGTGTAGAGGATGATGTCCGCGCCCGTGCCAAACAGGCTGGCGCACAGTCCCCCGACGATCAAGGCGCAGGCCAGCAGCGCCTTGTCCCCCCGGCCCTTGATCACCAAGACGGGCTCACTGCCCCGATGCTTGCCCCAGGTATAGGCCAGGGCGAAGGTCAGGATCAGGCTGAGGAACAGGGCCTGGATGATAAAGACGGGGATCGCCTGGAGCAGCAGCATACCCAGCACGAAGCCGACAAAACCGAGCGGCAGGAACCAGAGCACCGAAGCATAGATGGACAAACGGACACCTTTGCGCGTCAGGATCCACACACTGGCGCTCGTCATCCCGATCGACTGGATCATCAGGCTGAAGTCGCGCGCCATTTCGCGCTCGATGTCGAAAAAGATGCTGAGGACCGGGAACGCCACTGCCCCGCCCCCTTCGGGCGTCAGGCCGGCCACAAACGCCCCCAGCACCATGATCGCCGGATAATGCCAATGCGCGAGCAAAAAGGGGATCGAGTTCAGCAGCGTGAACAACAGCAGCCACAACAGCATCATGCCGCCATACCAGCCGCGAAAAATCTTACTCTCGAAAAACAAACCCTGCCCCTGTCTTGTGCCTGATTTTAATAGCGTGATCTGGAAGCAGAGGTCCAGAGACTCCCGAATGACCGCGCCATCGGAGGTCTCGAAACGATTTGATCCTGCGATCTGCGTGAGTCCCCTCATTATCCAAGGCATAAGGGGCGGCGTGGACGGATGCGTTGCCCGCTTTGGTTCGAAGGCCGTTGACCGGTTTAATGTGGACCTTATTCATGCCTGTGTTGCGCCAGAAAGCTTCTGCCTTCTCCCTACAACTGTGGATGTGATCGACCGCAAAGCCGCCTAAGACTCCAAGACATGCATCCTCGCACTCAAAGTGGTGTCATATCAAAGGTCGATATTTACCGTGACACGCGTGAAAGATATGGTGATGGAGATATCGTTTTAATGGGGATGTCGTGTAGACACCCTATTGTCTGATTGCGTTAGACCGTAGCGTGGAGCCTAGAAGACCCAAATGGCGTCTGTAGATTGGACCGATCAAGAGAACGACGTTATTGTAGCGGATTATTTTTCCATGTTGCGAATGGAATTGGCCGGTCAAAGATTTAACAAAGCCGCGCATCGACGACAGATCTTGCCGCTTTTACCGTTGCGCACTGAAGGGTCCATTGAGTTTAAGCACCAGAATATCAGTGCCGTCTTGGTGGGCGCAGGCGAAGCTTGGATAAGGGGTTATAAGCCTGCCTATAACTATCAGATTTCACTGGAAGATGCCGTATTGCGTTGGTTTGAACGCCATCCCGAGTGGTCCTTGCGGCCCGTAGGCCAAACGATTGAACGACAAAAAGGAGTGGCCGCTGAACTCCCGCAGGGCTTTGCCGAAGCCGACGCGCTCTATATCGGGCCACCCCCGACCCAGAGCAATCAACCGCCACCTATGGAATGGGAGCAGATCCAGCGAACCGCGAAGAAGTTTGACGTGGCAGCCCGCGATGCCCGAAATCGCCAACTTGGAAAGGCCGGAGAAGCCTTTGTCTTGGCCCATGAGCAGCAAACCCTCGCTCAGTGCGGACGTCGGGATCTAGCGCAGGCCGTGCGCTGGGTGTCCGAGGAAGACGGGGACGGGGCCGGTTATGATATTGCCAGCTTTACCCCAGAAGGGGCTCCGCGACTGATTGAAGTAAAGACTACCCACGGCTGGGAGCGCACGCCGTTTCATATCACGCGCAATGAGCTGGCCGTGTCCGAGGTCGAGCGCGACCATTGGTGCTTATTCCGGCTGTGGAACTTTAGCCGCGAGCCGCGCGCGTTTGAGCTCTATCCGCCACTAGAGGCCCACGTGCGCCTCACACCTACGACCTTTCAGGCCGAGTTTGGCAGTTGATTTTTGTAGGGAGCCATTTTTCAGTGACTTGACCCTGCGTCATCACGCCCCATGTCATAAGCTGTTCAAATGACGGAGGATCCCATGCGCTGCCCGGTTGATAATGAAACGCTTGTGATGACGGAGCGCAGTGGGGTCGAGATCGATTATTGCCCCAAGTGCCGTGGGGTGTGGCTGGACCGCGGCGAGCTCGACAAGATCATTGAGCGGGGCATGGCCACTCCGGGGGCAAGTGCCCAGCCGGCGGTTCCGCCCGTGGCGCATCACCCGGCCCCGCAACCTGCGCCCTATGCGACCCAGCCGTCGCCACAACACGCGCCGTCCCACGTTCCACGCTATTATGACCCGAAAAAGGTCTATAAGCGCGATGACGACGACTATTATCGCTACAAGAAGAAGCGCAAAGAGAGCTTCCTCGGCGAGTTGTTTGATTTTGACTGAACCGGCCTTAGGCCATGCGGGACATCGGCGACACCAAGTCCCCACGAACCATGCGGCTCAATAGCCACGGCATGGGCGGTATACGACTAAAGGGATACAGAATGTGGTCACGCAGGGGCGGAAGGATCCGGCTGTCGCTTTGATAGGCCGGAGTGAACATGGCGCTGATGGTCTGATAAGCCCAGACATGGCCGCGTCTCTCCTTGGCATAGGCCGCCAAGGCCACCTCGATGGGGGTGCCAGGCTGCAAAGCCTTTATCGCCCGGCACAGGGAAAAGGCATCCAACAGCGCCATATTGGCCCCCTGCCCTAATTGCGGACTGGTGCGATGGGCGGCGTCGCCAATATGGACGAGCCCCTTAGACCAGGGTCGGAACAAGGTGCCGTGCGTATAGCGTGCCAAGGTCATTTGAGCCGGATCGGTGATCTGGTCGATAAACGGCGCCAGCACTGGCCAAAGGCCTACAGCCTCATCCCGCCAAGCCCGCAGACCCACCTTGCGCCAAACGTCATATCCATCCGTGCGCAAAAGCCAGAACAGCGCCGCCTTAGGCTTCGCATCACCCGGCACAAGGCCAACCGGCAGGATCCCAATCATCCGGTCGGCGCGACGGTAACATTGGCTGAGCTGATCGACGGGCATGGGGCCGTCAATCCAGTCCACAGTCCCCCATACCGCCCCATAGGTCAGGGACTTGCCCTTGAGGGGCGACAGGGCCGAGGCGGCACCGCTCGCGTCGATCACCAGATCAAAGGCCTCGGTCACACGACCGTCTGAAAGGGTCAGTCGCCCTTCTTCCTGGGCTATGACGCGATGCCCTGTGCGCCAGTTCAGTGTCACGGCCTGAGCCGCCCGATAGAGCGCATCAAACAAGGCCGCGCGGTGTAGACCGAGCCCCGACTTTGGACCATAGGCCACATCCAGAACCGGTTTGCCTCGACGGGCGCAGGTGCCGTAGATGCGTTGCAAGGGGGCGCCGATGTTCCGGATCGTCTCACCCAGTCCGAGCTGATCCAGCACCCAAAGCCCGACTGGCTGAATCACCAAGCCTGATCCTACCGGCGACGGCGTCTCAAACTGGTCAAACATCGTCACTTCAAAAGGCTTTTGGCTTATCAACAAAGCGCAGGCCAGCCCCCCGATCCCGGCCCCGACAATGGCTATCTTCATTTATCCCCCCCCTGCAGCCCGTTTGACAAACCGAGGCAGGTTCCATCGCGTAAGGCGCAAATCAAGGGCGGAATATTTTTTTGTCACGATTGGCCGATAAGGTGTAACACCACGTGGCGACGAACGTGTTCGCCAACCACTCTGAGGACCTGACAATTATGAAAGCCGATGCTTGGGATGAGCTGCATTTTCCCCGTCCAGCAGGAACGGACTTTGATAAGGTCGTAGACCGGGCGATCTCCCGGCGGGGCTTCTTTGGCGGGGCGCTGGCGTTCGGTTCCGCAGCCGCGCTGATGGGGGCGGACGGCGCGATGGCGACCCCGTCAGCGACCAAGGCATCCCCAAGTTTTGCTTTTGAGGGGATTGGCATCCAAACCGACATGACGGTGCATGTCCCGGCGGGCTATCGCTGGTCCCCGCTGATCCGCTGGGGCGATCCGCTGTTTTCAGATGCCCCGGCTTTTGATCCGGCTCAAGGCGTGACGACCGAAGGTTCGGACCGGGTATTTGGGGAAAACACCGATGGTATGGAATTGTTCATCCATGGTGATCAGCAAATTCTGGCGGTCAATCACGAATATACTAACAATGCGGTGAACCTTGCCAATGCCGACGGCGTGGCGCGCAATGGCGCGGAAGTTCTCAAACTTCAGAATTTCCAGGGTGTCACGGTGATGGAAATTCGTGAGGGCGCTGAGGGCTGGACGGTCGTCAAGGATAGCCCGTTCAATCGGCGCATCACTCACCTCACCCCGATGCGGCTCGATGGTCCGGCAGCGGGTCATGCCTTGGTCCAGACGCAAGCCGACCCTGAAGGGCGGACTGTTTTGGGGACGCTGAATAACTGTGGCTCAGGCAAGACGCCTTGGGGCACCTATCTGACCTGTGAAGAGAACTTCAACGGCTATTTCGGGGCCAATCAGGACCGGGACTATCCGGACGTCGTGCGCAACGGTTACGCCCGTTACGGCATCCAGACCAAGGCTGGGCCGGGCTATTATAACTATCATCCCTTTGATGCCCGCTTTGACGTGGCCACCAACCCAAACGAGCCGCACCGCCATGGTTATGTGGTTGAGATCAACCCGCTGGATCCAACCTCCACCCCGATCAAGCGTACGGCACTCGGCCGGATCAAGCATGAAAATGCGGAGTGCGTTGTGGCACGCGGCGGTCAGGTCGTGGTCTATATGGGCGACGATGAGCGCGGCGAGTTCCTCTATCGCTGGGTCAGCCGCGACCGGTACGTGCCGGGGGGCGAGACCGCAAGCCTGCTGACCCTGGGCACCTTGTTTGTTGCCCAGTTCAATGACGACATGACGGGCCGTTGGCTGCCGCTGACGCCGGAAACGACGGGTTTTTCCGCCGCAGAGATTGCCATTTTTACCCGCACCGCTGCGTCAAAGGTCGGGGCCACCACCATGGACCGCCCGGAATGGGTGGCTGTGCACCCGAGCAAGGCCGAGGTCTATTGCACCCTGACCAACAACACCCGCCGGGGCCAAGACAGCGCAGGCGCCGTGCGGACCAATGCCGGGGGCGACCCCATGCCCGTCAACGGCCCCAACCCGCGCGACACCAACCGCTATGGCCAGGTCGTGCGCTGGCGGCCCGAAGATGCCGACCATGCGTCCGACACCTTCCGCTGGGACCTTTATATCATGGCCGGAAACCCGTTGGTACACAAAGACGGTCCCTATGCCGGGTCGGCCAATATCAACGCGGGCAATCTGTTTAACTCCCCCGATGGGCTGGCGCTGGACTCGACCGGCATGGTCTGGATCCAGACTGATGGCGAGGACAACAATACGGGCGACTTTGCCGGCATGGGGAACAATCAAATGCTGGCGGGCGATCCGGAAACGGGCGAACTGCGCCGTTTCCTGACCGGGCCGCGCGGGTGTGAAATCACCGGCCTGACCTGGTCGGCGGATAAGCGGACGATGTTTGTCGGGATCCAGCATCCGGACGCCGGCTTCCCCGAGGCCACGGGATTACCGCGTTCGACCCTGATCGCCATCAAACGCAAGGACAATGGCCGGATCGGGTGAGCGACTGGCTCTTCCTAGCGCACCACCCGCTTTTCAAGCTTACGCGCCAGGGTACGGCGATGCAGGCCTAAGCGGCGGGCGGTCTCGGAGATATTGTAGTTGGTCTCGACCAGCACCTCGTTGATGCGCTCCCATTCGAGGTTCTTGAGCGAGCTTGGCCGGGGCGACAGCGGCACGTCGGTCTCGCCCTCGGTTCGGGTAAAGGCGTCGAGAATATCCTGCGGACTGGCGGGCTTGGTCAGGTAATGGCACGCCCCGAGCTTGATCGCCTCAACGGCAGTGGTGATGCTGGCATAGCCGGTCAGGACCACCACCCGCATGGCCGGATTATGGGCCATCAGATCCCGGACACAGACGAGGCCATTTTCACCGCCCCCGAGACGCAGATCCACCACCGCGCAGTCGGGTGAAAAACGCTCCAGCAGGGCGAGGGCCTCTTCGGCACTATGGGCTTCGGCGGTGGTGTGCCCCCGCCGACTGAGCGAACGGGCCAGGGTCTCGGCCAGAGCCGGATCGTCATCGAGGATCAGGATACGGGACATAGG
>DAITMY010000019.1:0-16212 GCA_036834925.1 Asticcacaulis sp. | reverse complement strand
AACCTATACTCCGCACGGCCACACCCCAGACCAGCGGCAAATACACCGCGTACATGGCCAAGAAACCTACCCCCGTCGCCATCACGCCCATTTGTGGCATTAAAGCCATCGTTACCAGTATAAACGCACCATATCCCAATGTTTCCGTGATCAAGAAGGTTGCTGACGCGCCTCGGGCCAAGAGTAGATACCCCAAGGGCCAGCTTATGACTTTGAAAATGTCGCCAAGCATTTGCCAGCGCAGGATCGATACGGCGGGGCCAAACGTATCGGCATACATTACCCAAATCACCAGGGGGGCACAGCCCAGAACCCCTAACAATATAGGCGAACACAGTAGAAGGGCCACTTCCGTCTGGTCATTGATGAGTTGACGAGCTGCTGCCCGGTCCGAATGAACCGCCGTCAGTCGGGGATAGAAATCCGTCCCCATGGCCCCGAGCACAAACCCCAGATAGGTCATGCCCACCGTCCAGGCCGCTTGAAACTGGCCGAGGGCCGCTTCACCCAATTCACGCTGAACGAGGCTGCGCACCATCAACAGCCCGAGGATCGTCACAATCCCGCTGAGCATGAACGGGGCGCCCATGCGAAGCATGTCTGCCCCGCGTCGCACCAGAGGCCCCCAGGGCTCAGGTTGGGTCGAGACCCGATTGAGGCGCGCCACAAACACATGCCCCAAGATAAATGTGCTCAGCGGCCCCAACACAATCAAAACCGGTATGCCGTTTACCCCCCATATGGCGATGGCGCCGATCCCCAGAGTGGTTCCCGCAATACCAGCCCCCAAGGTCACCCACGCCAAGGAGGCGATACGGCGCAACCCCGTGAGTAACGCAGCTTGAGAGCCGCTGGCGATGGTTAAGGCCACCCCAAGGGCGATCCAAGCCAAAGCCCCTGACTGATTGGGAGCCTGCAGCACAACGGTGGCAATCCAGTCGCTTAGGCCCCAGAACGCCAGCCCGCCTAAAAGGGACAAGATCAGAGTCAAACCCAAAAGGGTCCGCCGAACCGCATTCACCTCTTGGGGGCTATCCGCTGCGGCGGCAATCTGGCGCGTCCCAACGGTTGAGAGGCCGATTGCAGCAACCGTAGCCCCAGTTTGCATGACGTTCTGAAGCAAGCCTATTAGACCAACCCCCACAGGACCAAGCAGTAAGGCCGCCGCCTTCATCTTGAGAATACCACTGAGGATATTCAGAACTTGAGCGCCGCCAACAATCGACGATGAGCGCAAGATCGTCTTGTAAGAGTTCGGCTCGCTCAAGCGACCCAATCCATAATGGCCCGGACGACCGCCTGAGCGGCGCTCGGCTCAAGGTGCGGTCCCATGGGCAAGCTCAACACCTGTTGGGCTAAGCGGCTCGCGACAGGCAGTGCGCTGGGATCAAGCCCCAACGGCCCATAGGCGTCTTGGGCGTGCGGCGGGACCGGATAATGAATCAAGGTGCCAATTCCGGCCGCGCTTAAATGCTTTTGCAGGGCCTCGCGTTCGGTCGTGCAGACCACATAGAGGTGCCAAGCCGGATCCGCCCACGCCGGGACGAACGGACGGATCAGGCTCGTTTGCGCCAACCCCTCGGTATAGATCTGAGCCAAGACTTGGCGACGCTCGGTCCAAGCTTGTAAATGAGGCAATTTTGCACGTAATATCGCCGCTTGTAGCGGGTCTAGCCGTGAATTCACCCCTTGAACCTCGTTGATATACTTGACCCGGCTGCCATAGTTTCGCAGCACGCGGATCTTATCAGCAAGGTCGGCACGGTTCGTCGTAATCGCGCCGCCATCACCGAGCGCCCCGAGGTTTTTGCCCGGATAGAAGCTCCAGCAGACCACATCCCCATGGGCACCAATCCGCTGCCCCTTATAGCGGGCCCCGTGGGCCTGAGCGGCATCTTCGACCACAAAGATCCCGCGGGTACGGGCCAAGGCGAGGATCGGGTCAAGGTCGGCCGGTTGGCCATAAAGATGCACCGGAAGAATGACCTTGGTCGCGGGCGACAGCGCCTCTGCAAGCGCATGAGGATCGAGATTATGCGTCAAGGGGTCCGGTTCGACGGGCACCGGCGTCGCCCCGACCGCCGATACAGCCAACCACGTGGCAATATAGGTGTTGGAGGGCACGATGACTTCGTCCCCCGGCCCAACATCCAAGGCGCGCAGGGCGAGGATCAAGGCATCAAGACCATTGGCCAGTCCCACCGCATGGTCCGCACCGCACCAAGTGGCCCATTCCGCCTCAAAGGCCTCAACTTCAGGGCCGAGGATATACCAGCCACTATCGAGAACGCGATGAACCGCCACATCGATGTCAGCTTTTAACTCGCGATAGGCCGCGCCAAGGTCAAGAAACGGGATCGTCATAGTCCGCGCGCCTTTCGCTCTGTTTGAAACGCGTCATAGGTCCTTAAGTAGTCGTCCGCGTCATAAGCATGAGAGGCAAACACTAGAAGCACCGCATCAGCACTATATCTGTATTGCGTGCCCCAAATCATCGGGGGCATGTAAACGCCCAAGTCTGGACGATCGAGCAAGACTTCGCATCGGTTTAAGCCATCATCCAGTAAGACGCGGCAGGTCCCATGAAGGCAGATAAGGAATTGCTGGCATACTTTGTGGGCATGTTCACCGCGCAACTCGATAGAGGGCACATCGAAGACGACGAAATATCGAGACGGCAAGAACGGCACCTCTGTTGGCACCTCGCCCACGGTCAAGGCCCCGCGCGCATCGGTGACGCGTCGCATCAAATAGAGGGCACTTTCACCAACATCGAGCGGGATCCGAGCCGGTCGCGGTAAATCCCGAAACGACTCGATATCGACCAGCATGGCCCCTGCTCTATGGCCATCCGAATCTAACTTACGGTACCCGACGACTTGGGCCGGATTGCCTTCAACAATGGCGTTCGGCGGCACATCGCGTAGGACCACGGCCCCCGCACGAACCCACGCCCCCTCACCGACCGTTACACCGCCACCAATGACACAGGCGGCATCCAACCGTACATGATCGCGTAAAACAATCGCGTCACCCGCCAGGACCACACGCTGTCCGATTTGAACCGTGTCCGCAATCCGCGCCGAAGCCGGAATAAGAACGTCTTTCGGAAAGGAAGTCATTGCGAAGCCGCCTGTTCAAGGATGTTTCGAAACGCTTCCCGATCCGCCTCAAAGCGGTCGCGGGTGTATGTAAAAAAGAGATTTTCAGAATCCCGATTCGTTTCAATCGCTCCAAAACGGTTATGAAACATTATGGTATTTTGATTATCGACACTAACTTCAAAATTCGCTTCACTTAATTTCAATTCGTCAAAAGCAATTTTGTAAATAATATAGGCACACTCCAAAGCCGCTTTTGCAGTTTTATTGTGATCCAATATCCAGCTTCCCCATGTAAATGCACCACTCGCTATGTCATAAAGTCTAACAGTACCACAGCGAACACCATCTAGGCGCTCGATTATATAATAATATTCCAACCCCTCCGCCTCACGTGCCTTATAGTTCTCAATCCAAGCTATTTGATCCTGAACGGTTCCAGACACCTTAGAGAGATGCTGATTATATTTTGGATTGACCCTTAGGCCGTAAACATACTCAGCATCATCTGTTCGGATGAGGCGAAGAGCCAAAGACACGCCAATCATTTTTGACTTTAAATGATCCGCTGAAAATAAATCAGTCATGAAATACTCACCGCTGTGAAGATGACGATACTAAAAGATCTCGATAGGCAGAAATGACGATCTGTTCGTCAAACGCAGACTGAGCCAAGGCCCGCGCCTTGCGGCCCATAGCCACCCGCTGATCTTCGCTTAGCTCTAGAAAGGCTGTCAGGGCCTGAGCAAGGCTCTTGACGTCCTTTGGCTGACATAAAAAGCCCGTCTCCCCGTCGCGAACCGCATTGCGACAGCCCGGCATGTCCGTAGTGATTATGGGGCGCCCGGCTGCTGCCGCTTCGAGCAAAGACCGCGGGGTCCCCTCACGATAAAAAGATGGCAGCACAACGCAATGACAGGATTCAAGGGCTGGCCGCACATCGCGAGCACTTAAACATCCAAGTAAAAAGCATGCTCTTGCAGTGCTCAACGATATCGATCCATTTCGTATCGGCCCGTCTTACATTTGACTAGGCTACTCAGTGTAGAATATTGGCGCATCGGGGTCAGGTGTCAGGAACTCTTGTTGCAGTGTCGTTTCGATAGCTTCGGATAGCGAAGTTTCGGCCACGAAACCGTCAACGGCGTGAGCGGCGCTGGCGAAACTGGTCGTTGCGCAGAACTTGCGCACGCGGATTGCACTAACGGGAAGCGTTCTGCCGCTTGTGCGCGCGACTAGATCGGCAGCATGGCCCGCGGCCATGCCAAGCCAGAAGGGCAGTCGAAGGCCGACCCCTTCCTTGCCGAACAGGCGCTTTCGCACCAGCCCCACCAGCGCGTTCATGGTCAGATCGGGCTTGTCGACGTAGTTGTAGAGATGAACCCCCGGACCAAAACCGCCAGCAAAATGTAAGAAGGCTGCAACGTTCTCGACATAGGCCATCGACTTGCGGTTCTTCCCGTTGCCGATCATCACGAACCTTCCGGAACTGATGAAGGACAGTAGGTTGAAGACATTGCCCCTGTTACTTGGGCCGAACACCACCGTTGGCCGGATGATCGTCAGGCTACGGCGTTGCGGGTCTTCGGCTTGCCATGCACGCAGGATCTCTTCAGCCTCAAATTTGGTACGCCCATAGTCATTGAACGGGTTTATGGCACCATCCTCGCCGGTATCGGGCGGTGCGAAACCATAAACCGCGACCGTGCTGGTAAATACGATCCGCTCGATACCCTTCTCGCGCGCAACACGGGCAACATTGTCCGTGCCGGTGACATTCACATCACGGTAGCGCGACACAGGGCGTACGTCGTCGCGATGTTCGGCGGCAAGATGAATGATCGTTTCACCCTGCAGCGTTTTACGCAGAGCCTCGATGTCGCATATGTCGCAATCAATCCGGCGTTCGGGAAAAAGCGGTGCAGCGCGACGGTCCAGAATCGTGAAACGCAACTGCCGCTGAGCAAGACGCTTGCTAAGATACGAGCCGATAAAACCACTGCCGCCGGTGATGGAGATCATTCTATGCGTCCTGGTGAAGTGTTTCGCAGATTTCCGCTGTTCTGGCGGCTATCGTCTCTGCCTGCACGGCGGAAATCAGTTCAACACTCGGAACGAGCCGCGACCATCCCGTCACCAGCGGTTTACGATGTGCGCCCAGCCTGCCCAACCCGTAACGCAAGAACTCTATATCCGATATGTAGACGTCCATGCCGCTGACCAAAGCATCCGCGAGTGTATGCGGAAAGCCCTCGCCATATCCCATAGGCTGTAGGAATATGCTGCCTTCGCGGAAGATGTCCTTGCTGGCGACATAACCTGGAGCGCGATAGAGGATATCGGGAAACAACTGATCAAGCTGCTTGCGGTCCTCGCACCCCACTATTACCACGTTCGGGCACGGACGCATTCGGGTAAGTAGCACCCTGATATCCCCGGCCACCGAGGCAATCTTGCTGTCGCGCTGAACAACAACCACGGTTCCGGCTTCGCCGGTAGCCTTTGCCGTCCCCCCTGACCCAGGCATCCATTGCATATGAATATGCGAGCCGAAGCGGCGCAGATATCGGTAGTCGGCGTGGTTCTGCACAATAGTGATGGTGTTCTTCCGTAGGCCAAGCAGAAAGCGCACAATCGTACGGATACGGGCATTGCCGCGAAATCTGCCTAGGCCATTTAGAATGATCACCTTTGGGCGACGGCTGAAGAGTAGCGCGAAGGCGTTGCTCTTGAGATTGGAGCAAAGTACTAGATCATGTCGGCCAAAGAGCAGCCGCAAAGCCAGAGCCGGAAGCCCAGCAGGGCGGTCAAAAACACCAATACCCTCCACATTGTGCCCCCTCTCACGCAAAAGCGTAATGAGTGGAGCCCTATATCGGGAATTAAATATTTCCCGATCGTTGAGCATTACTATATTGGCGCTCTTATGCTTCATACGAGATGCTCATAATGCCGACACGTCGGGTTCACCGGCAATCAATCTTGGTCCCACGACGGATGTCTACCGCCACATCGAAGATTGTACTGCGCGTACACAGGACCAGCTTGTCCTGATCACAGGGCGAAGCTTGGAAATGCATACCACGCAAAGTGCCTAGTCGCCCGTCAAGCGAATGTTTGTCTTGATCTAAATCCAGAATGATATCATTCGCCCGACGGGTTCGCTGGCCTAAGGCCCCAACGAACCAGCCATGCGCCCTCCCTAATAATCATCTTTAGGGACGACGACTGTTATAGAATGGCCACCCGCTATCAGTGCTCTGATCAAACCAGCCCTGAAATTCGCGATCTTAAAACCTGTATTTCCAGTCAAAATTATATGCATGCAGGAAGTCCTATACAAAATTATGGCTTTGCATATTTGCGAGAAATCTAAACAGTCTAAATAGTGAATACAAAAATCAAGTAAATTCAAATAAAAGTTGATTGCATAAAATAAACACCTATTCAGACAGCATTTCAGATTGAATACATTCAATTTCAGCCTTTAGAGCATTATATTCATCTCTTTTTTTCGCCAGAAACTGTGCCGTCATTACCGCCTTTTCAACAAATCCACTTGGAGTCAAAATATAGGCATAGCGACGCTTGTCTTCTGATCCGCGAAAGTTGCTGAATTTTATTAACCCCTTTTCAATTAGGGCGTTTAAACAATAATGCATACTTCCAACACTAATGCCCACAGCACGCGCTAAATCGCGTTGCGTTAGCTCTGGGTTTTTCTGCAATAGCCTCAATATATGAAACTTAACATCGTCTCTTAATGCAAGATTTTTACGTGTCATAACAAGTCAGGCCGCTGAGTTTTCAGACCAAACCATCGAAATTTATGAATAGAAAAAGCTACCGCACCGAAGCAGGAATCCCTGTTCGTAATATATATACAGTTTGTTCAATTTTGAACATTATGAGAATGCTTCAAAAAAGTCAAACGCTTTAGTTTAAGCAGGCTCAAGGTTACGAACTGAAAGAGTCATACGCACGGCCGCGCCCATGAAATCGAGCAAGATCATCACCCGCTCCTCGGGCAAAACGGACGCGACACGCCCGAGAAAATCACGGAAAGGCCCCTCTAGAATTCGGATTTGGCTTCCTAACGGTGGCGCCTCAATCGGCTCAGGCTGCGTCACCTGCAGCAAGCCCGCCTTATCGCAGCGTGACCGCAAATCCGTGATTAAATCCGAAGGGACTGGAAGGGGGCGGTCACCAAAACTCACAAGGCGGGCAACTCCGTAGGTGCTGTTTACACGGCGCCACAAGCCCGCATTCGGATCCAGCGCAACAAAGATATAACCCGGAAACAAAGGCGCGGGACGGCTTGATATAGCCGCCAGCATGGGCGAGAAAACTTCGATTTTTTGTCGATCTAAATTTAAAATAGCTTTATTCAAACAGTTAGGTCGAATTTGAGCTAAATACCACGCTTGAGTTCCCATATGTTTGCCCCTCGTTCCCGGGGCGTGTTATCAACTCAAAATGACATGGCTAAGACAGCACGCCATCAGGTTTGTGTCAGTTTGGATGTCTCACGTGCTGCAAGCGGGTGGCGCTGCTCGACCATGTCCTTCAAGTGATCCGCTTTCAGGTGCGTATAAACTTGGGTTGTCGTAATATCAGAATGCCCCAAAAGCGTTTGAACGACCCGCAAATCTGCCCCCCCCTCTAACAGATGCGTCGCAAAAGCATGTCGTAGGACATGCGGGCTGATCCGAGCGGGATCAAGTCCGGCGTCACGGGCCACCGCATCCAACAATTGCCCCACACGTCGACGGGTAAGCGCGCCGCCGGAGCGATTGGAAGCAAATAGCCAAGGGTTAGCCTGATCTTTCGGGTTCAACAATTGGGGCCTAACCTCGAGATAATCGCGAAGGCGGCTTCGTGCGGTATCGTTTAAGGGGGCCAGACGGTCCTTCCCACCTTTCCCCCGGATGATCAAATAGGCCGGATCGCGGGTCACAGCCTCTAACCGCAGGCTCACTAATTCAGACACCCGCAGACCCGATGCGTACATCAACTCGATCAAACAGGCGAGCCGTAACGCTTGAGCCTGTCCGCCCTCAAAGCGCAGGGCCGCCGCAATCAAGGCATTGATCTCATCGGTATCGAGGATTTTAGGCAGAGACCGTCCCCGCCTTGGAGCCTCGACCCGGCGACACGGGTCGTCTGTCCGCCAGCCTTCAGCGAGGCAGAATTTGTAATATTGACGCAAAGCCGCCCGTCTTCTCGCCGCCGTTGCAGCGGATAAACCGCGCGCATTTAGGTGTTGAAAATAGTGCTCAACGGCCTCAGCAGAGGCGGAATCTAAGCCGCCGTCTCGTTCTAAATGGGCATTGGCATCAGCCAGATCTCGGCCATAGGCCGCCAGCGTATGGGACGCGGCATTGCGCTCTACGGACATCATCTCGAGAAACGCTTCGGCACGGGCGGGTAAAGGCTTTGGATTCAGCATGGCTGTTTTATGCGCCGCGCCCCGTCCCCTGTCGAGCCTTGCGGTCGTGACGGCAGCCCCGCAAAGAGCAGGGCCTCACTCTTGAGTTTACGCTGTTAAGTGTGGACTGTGAACCACACACATAAGTTTTACATAAAGTTCAAAAAAGCAATAAAACCAATTGCTTGAATTAATTTGTGCAAATAGCACACGTTTATAGTGCCTTAGCCAAAAAAATTATCCGTAAACAAATGGTACTCATGAGGGGGGCGCTTCGCCCGGCTAGCCCAGCGCTTGACCAAGCCGGAACAAAACTTCAAATAGCGATGCAATTGTCAGCGTACATACGTCGCAGGTTTTTTATTGATATTGAATGAGCGCGATCTGACTACCGATCACGTTTGCAGAGGTACTGAGCATGAGCCTACAATCTGCACAAACCTATGCGTTAAAGGCGGCCCCATCGCTTGATAGCAAAACTTTGGCAAGCCCTAACTCCAATTTGGATCAGGCCATACTGAGTACTAAGCCGGAAGTCTTCGAAGATAGGATTAATCAGACTCGTTTATTGCGCTTTCGTTCGAAACCTACAGGCTCTCGCACCTTAAAGATCAAACGTGCCTTCGATATTGTGGCCAGCTTGATGGCCTTGCTGAGCCTGTTACCGCTTTTAGCACTTATATGGATTTTAGTCCGCCTAACCAGCAAGGGTCCAGGACTATTCTGGACAACCCGCATTGGACTGCTTGGGAAGCCGTTTCAATGCCTAAGTTCCGCTCGATGTGGGTAAATGCCCCAATCATGCAGCGCGAGAACCTCCCGAATCCGAACCAGCTCGTGACCCCCTTTGGGAATTTTTTAAGAAAGTCTAGCCTTGATGAGCTCCCACAACTGTGGTCGATCCTTGTCGGCGACATGAGTCTGATTGGCCCTCGCCCCCTGCTTCCCAATGATCAGGCAACCCATTTCCGACTGCGTCAAGCCCGGATGATCTACACGGTAAGACCTGGCGTGACGGGACTGGCACAAATTTCCGGACGAAATTTAGTTAGCCCAAGAGCCAAGATGAAGTATGACAGTTTTTATGCTGAAAACATGTCTTTAAAAATGGATGCCTACATATTTTTTAACACTTTTAAAGTGTTGCTTGAAACAAAATCTATACTTTAGTCAAGTTGCGCTCACGCGTCAGCGCGGCCTATAACTACGGACCAAAGAAACAATCAGAATTAAAGGCGCTAAACCAAGCGCGAGCATCAAGCGCGCAGGGCTATCTGCGCGCTTGAGAAAATAACGCACAAGGCCCTTGCCTTTGTTCCATTCGACAAACGTCGGCTCAACATGGCTCGTGTGCCCTAAATGAACCACTTCGGCACTCGGCTGAAACAAAACCACGCCGCCCTGGTTACGCGCCCGCCAGCACAGGTCCACATCCTCAACATGCAGGAAGTAACGACCATCGAAGCCGCGGAGCTTTCGGAAATCATCCCGGCTTACACAGAAACAGGCCCCTGAAATCGTCGGCACGGCAATCGGCGCCTCAGGAAGCGTTTCATGCTCCTTGTGGATCTCAAACCCCTTCAGAATCGGGAAAAAACGCGCCAAACGCGCTAAACTAACGAGAGTTGTAAACGGCGTCACTTCACCCCGCCGCGCGCCCCGTTGCTCTGTCCGGTCAGGATTCAGCACGCGCGCACCGACAACGACCGGACGTGCAGCATTCCCCCGGGCCGCATCAATCAGCGCATCAACGGCCCCAAGCTCAAGGAAAGCATCCGGATTGAGGAACACCAACCAGCGCGCTTTGGACACGCTAGCCCCCAGATTGGCTCCACGGGCAAACCCAATATTCCCATGCCCCTGGAGGAGAAGCACGCGTGGATCAGAGTCGGCAATCTCGGCCAGTCTGTCGGCATCCTCATCGGTTGATCCGTTGTCTACAAGGATCAACTGGTCGACCGACACATCCGCTTGCACCCGGGCGATCGTTTCAAACAAAACCGGCCCGGTCTTATAGACCACCATGACCACCGCAACATCGCAGCTCGGCTCCATCGACAGTGCCTGGATAAGCTGTGCACTGGACATATGGAACGTCATGAAAGCCCCCTCTCTTCCGGCTCGTTGAACCGGTTAAACCTTAAACGCCACAGGTACGTTGATCCGGCGCAAGCGCCTCAGCAGACAATGCGATCTTAGCATCCTCAAGTGACAGAATTTCCTGTCCGTCCGACCCCAGACGACGCAAAGCGACGGTGCCTTCCGCGGCTTCATTTCGCCCGACAACGGCAATGACCGGAATCTTACCTAAAGAGTGTTCGCGTACCTTATAGTTGATCTTTTCGTTGCGTCCATCCACCTCAACGCGAAGACCAGCGGCCCGTAGCTGCTTTGCCACAGTCTCCGCATAGTCGTTCGCATCCGAGGTGATGGTCGCCACGACAACCTGTACGGGCGCGAGCCACAAGGGGAAAGCGCCGCCAAAGTTTTCGATCAGGATCCCGATAAACCTCTCATAGGACCCCAATATAGCGCGGTGCAGCATGACCGGGCGCTGACGGCTGCCATCCTCGGCGATATATTCCGCATCCAGACGTTCCGGAATGACATAATCCAGCTGGATCGTGCCACAGGTCCAAGTCCGGCCAATCGCATCCTTGACGATAAAGTCGAGCTTGGGCGCATAGAAGGCCCCATCGCCCTCGGCAATCACCGGCTCTACCCCGGCCATGCGCGCGGCCGTCAGCATTTGCGCCTCGGCCTTGTCCCAGAACTCATCGGAGCCTGCCCGCACATCCGGACGGGTCGCCAGCGCGATGTGATCGGTCTTCAGGCCCAGATCCGCATGGACCGATTGGCAAAGCCGGATGAAGTCCGCGGTTTCCGTCTCGATCTGGTCTTCGCGACAGAAGATATGGCCGTCGTCCTGGGTAAAGGCGCGCACCCGCATCAAACCATGCAGCGACCCGGACGGCTCGTAGCGGTGACAGGCCCCCGATTCCGACATGCGGATCGGCAGTTCTTTGTAGGAGCGAAGACCCACATTAAAGATCTGAACATGGCCCGGGCAGTTCATCGGCTTAAGCGCCAAGACCTCGCCTTCGACGGTCTCACAGACGAACATGTTGGGACGGTACTTGTCCCAGTGACCGGACTTTTGCCAGAAGGTGTTATCGAGCACCTGGGGCGTCTTGACCTCGACATAGCCAGCAGCCTCAAGACGGCGGCGCATATAGGCTTCGAGTGTGCGATAAAGCGCCCAACCCTTGGGATGCCAGAACACCATGCCCCGGCCCTCTTCCTGCATATGGAACAGGTCGAGCTGGCGGCCCAGCTTGCGGTGGTCGCGCTTTTCCGCTTCTTCGATGCGGTGCAAATAGGCATCCAACTCCGCCTGACTGGTCCAGGCCGTGCCATAGATCCGTTGCAGCATGGCATTGCGGTGATCCCCGCGCCAATAGGCCCCGGCCAGCTTGGTCAACTTGAACGCCTTGCCCACATGTTTGGTGCTAGGAAGGTGCGGCCCGACACACAGGTCTTTCCACGCAGAGCCCTGCCAGTAGATGCTGATCGGCACATCCTCCGGCAGATCCCGGATGATTTCGGCCTTATAGGCCTCACCCAGATCTTCAAAGTGAGCAATCGCCTGTTCACGCGGCCAAATCTCGCGACGGATCGGCTCATCGCGGTCGACAATCTCGGCCATGCGCTTTTCGATCAAGGCCAGATCGTCGAGGCTGAACGGGGTCTCGCGGGCAAAATCGTAGTAGAAGCCGTCTTCGATGGCCGGGCCAATAGTCACTTGGGTTCCGGGGAACAGCTCCTGCACCGCTTGGGCCAGAATATGCGCCGTATCGTGACGAATGACTTCCAGCGCTTCGGGGGCCTCGCGGGTGAGGATTTCAATCGGGCCGCCGGTCTCGATTGGACGATCGAGGTCGCGTAGCGCGCCATCCAGCTTGATCAAAACCGCCTTCTTGGCCAGCGACTTGGACAAGGACTCAGCCACGGCTCGACCGGTGGTTCCAACCGGATAGGGGCGAACGGCACCATCAGGGAAAACCAAGTCGATCATGTGTCACACTTCCATTGTTTTAAGGCCTTGTCCGCAGCGGGGGGCGGCGGATCATAGCCCGAGCCCCCGCCCGGCCGACACCGACAGATTCGACGGATCCCCAACCAAGCCCCCTTGCGGAACCCATGGGTAATCATCGCCTCGGCGGTGTATTCCGAACAGGTTGGCATAAACCGGCATTGCTGCCCGATCAATGGCGACAGGGTCAGTTTATAGGCCCGTAGTGCGAACCGCACAGACTGTTCGTAGAGTTTCCGGGGCAAAGGGGTCTCCTCTGCCCGCACTTTTGTGCAGCGCAGCAGACTTGGCAAGGGGGCAGTCGCACACAAGCCCCCAGAATATCCTTAGAAGTCCCGGCTCAGGCCCAAACGCAGGGACACCACGTCACGCTCCGTTCGTGTAAATCCTCGGAAACGGGATGTATCATAGACCTGCTTGTGGACACGAGTTCCGCCAAGATTAATCAGGTCCGCTGTAAATTTCGTTCCATTGGAAAAATTCCGGACATACTGCAAATTGCTGAACACAGTCGCCTTAGATTGGGTTTGCAAGCCGAAATTACCGCCTATGTATTGCAGAGTTCCAGAATATTTATGCTTAGAATTGGGCTTATACTCCAACTGAATACGCCCGCTCTCCACGCTATCAGAGCGCTCAATGACCTGAACATCCGGGGTCGTAGAGCGAATGCGCCGCTCAGACAGATCCGCAGACAAACGATAACTCAGTTTGGGCGTCCATTTGCCATTCAGGCTGAGGCTCACACCCGATTGCCGGGTTTGCCCCAGCGCGATCCAACGCTCCAGAAACACGTCTTCGGTCAATAGTGTGAGGTAACTCTCCGCGTCATTCCGGCTTTCGCGCTGATAGAGGATCGCCGAAAGATTATGACCCTTAATCTGACGACTATAGGCGAGTTCCGCCGCCTCATTGACAATGAAGCGAAGATTTGGGTTGCCCTCGGTGACCATCTGGAGGTCTTTAACACGGCGAGCCGGGTTACGGCGGGCCTCGTCGCCCCCGGTAACTCTACGAGTTAAGCTGAGGCTGAGCGTATCCTTGGCCGGCAAGGTCCACTCCAGATGCAAGCTCGGCAAGATCCCTTCATAATCGGTATGTCCGGGGATACGTCCACTCGGCCCAGACAGGCGCAAGCTGCGGTGAACGAAACGCAGGCCCGGCATAACCTTGAACGTACCGAACTGCTTTTGCCAGCTGGCATAAACCTCAGCACTCTTTGACCGTGTGTCAAAACGGTTCGTATCGGCCACACCAGACACCCGGTTGCCTTGCGACCTATACTCTCGCTCAGACTCTTCGGTACCCAGCGTAAAGCCAAACGTCAGCTTGCCATCCGGCAAAAGCCGCTCACGTTTGCCGGAGAGACTTATGCCGAGATTGACATGGTCTTCGTCCAGAATGAGACCTTGCCGCCGTAAGCCCTGGCGGTCGTAGCGCTTTTGACCGTCATCGCGCGTGCCATAAAGCGTAACGCTGAGCTGATCTGAATGGCCGCGCTTGAGCTTATCCTCCAGGGTCGCGCTTGCTGTGAACATGGTGGAGTTTGTCTCCGAGTCCATGGCTTCGCGACCAAGGCGTTCCGCGCCATCGCTGTAACTCAGCCGCTCATCACCCCGCATACGAGAGTCGTTGCGAATATAGAGCGGGGATAGACGCAGGCTCAGGCTGCGCGTGTCGGACAGGGTTCGCCCCACCGACAGATCGCCGGACAGCATCGAATAATCGGTCTTGGCGAGAAAGGCCGCTTGGCGCCGCGAAAGGCCATCCAATCCCGGAACCAGATAGGTAAAATCGCTTCGCGCCTCAGACTCACGCGGAAACCGGCTGATCAACGAGCCCATGGCCATGACATTGACCGGCCCCCAGCTCGCGGAGCCCATACCAGACAGATTAACCCCGCCCAGGGTTTCCGCACTGCCACTTAGGGTGCGCATGACATTTTCAGCCCGCAAAGGCTTGAGGACGATATTGAGGAACGGGCCGCGCCCTTGGAATTCTGCCGACGGGTTGGTGATCACTTCGATCCGGTCGATCCGCCCCGCCGGGATTTGCAACGCGTTGTCCCGGTTTACCCGTTGCCCATCGACCAGCAAGGTCACAGACGCGGCGCCAGCCACAGAAATATTGCGACGGGGGTCCACATAGACATTGGGCAACTGGGCGATCACGTCCGCCGCCGGTGTGGTTGCCGTCTGATCACTGCTGCTGATCTTATAGCTCTTGCGGTCGATCTCGACGGCCTCACTCCCGCGTTCGAGCGTAATGACCACTTCTTGGACAGGCGCTTCGGCGGCCTTAGCTGGAACAGGTTCCGGTGGTTTTTCCTGGGCCTGAACTAAGCCCGACATCATGAGAAGGCCCAACACAAAGCCCGACGACGCAACCCCTGCCCGATTCATAATACACCCCCAAGTTTTGCGAGAGTGTTGCAGATCTTGAGGAACTCATCAAGTGCGGGAAGTCCGTGGCGTCACACCCCTTATTCGGCCGATATGGCCTTATCCACCCTTAAGGCTGCATCGACGGTGGCCTCCAGCGCCAGCAGGGTCGAGGCATGGCGGGCCGGAAAGTCACGCACCCCATCGAGGATGGCAAAATCAGCAAAGCGGGCGGGATAATCCGCCCCCTCCGCGCCCTTGAGCCGAGCACGCAGGGCATCTCGCGCGGCGACAACCTCAGCGACCGGCGCCCCGATCACCGCCTGCGAGAGGATCCCGGCGGCGGCTTGCCCCAAAGCGCAAGCCTCAACCGCTTGAGCAAAGCGGGTGATCACCCCGTCCACCACGTCCAATTCCACGCTCAGGGTGCTGCCGCACAGGCGGGCCGTGCGAGTGGCCGTGGCCATGGGCGTATCCAAATGCCCGAGGTGGCCAATCTGGGCCGCGCGTTTCAGCACCGCCTGGGAATAAAGGTCATCGATCATCCGGCATCCGCATCAGCGGGAAGCCCCAGCGCCGTCCGCAGCGCCGCCAACTTGGCCTCAAAGCCTTTTCGCAGGTGCGGGGCACGCTGACGGCCCCGACGTACCATGCGCAGACCACTATAGAACTCACCAATCGCCACGATGCTGTTCTGCGGCCCGAGCGCTTCCAGCTCGATATAGCGGATCACGGTTTCACCGAGCATTCGCCCCAAAAATCCATCTTGCGGCTCGATCAAATGGATCTGCGAATAGGGCACCCAGTCCCCCACCCGCGGGGTATAGGTGCGGGCCCCCAGCCCCTCGAACCGTTCGGTCAGGGTCAGGACCGCGCCGAACCCAAGCTTTCCTTGCGCCTGCTCATAGATCGGTGACCATTCGGGCCAGCGCTCGATCTCTTCAAAAAAAGGCCAAATGGCCTCAACCGACGCCGGGACTCCGGCCTTGACCTGAACCTTGAAGGTCATACCGCCTCCTCTTGCGGGGCCGCATCCAACGCCGCCAGCTCCGCCGCCTTTTGCTCGACCAATTCGACGATGTGCTCGACCATGGCCTCATTGGACAACTTGTGATCTGGCTTGCCCGCCAGATAGACCATCCCCGCCCCGGCCCCGCCACCGGTAAAGCCGACATCAGTATAGAGCGCCTCGCCCGGACCATTGACCAC
>DAITMY010000018.1:0-16392 GCA_036834925.1 Asticcacaulis sp. | reverse complement strand
TTTCCAAGCATTTCTTTACCGGGGTCAATGAAACCGCCGGGTTTATCCTCGCGCTGGCGAGTTTTGCGGTGGGGTTTGCTGTGCGTCCGCTTGGCGCGCTGGTCTTCGGGCATTTTGGCGATCGTAAAGGGCGTAAGGGCGCGTTCCTTGTCACCATTGTCTTGATGGGGGTGGCTACGGTCGGGATCGGTTTGCTGCCGACCTTTGAGCAGGCCGGGATCCTCGCGCCCATCTTGCTGGTTTTTTTACGGATCCTGCAGGGATTTGCTCTGGGCGGAGAATATGGCGGAGCCGCGATTTTTGTCGCCGAGCACGCGCCCGACAACAAACGCGGGGAAATGACCAGTTGGATCCAGACGTCGGCGGCGTTTGGGTTATTGGCGGCGCTGGGTGTGATCTACGTGACGCGTTCGATTATGGGCGAGGCGGCTTTTAGTGAATGGGGCTGGCGGATACCCTTTATTCTGTCCCTTGGTTTGCTGATCATTTCGATCTGGATCCGCACTCGGCTTTCTGAAAGCCCGGCCTTTAAGCAAATGGAAGCCGAGGGGGCCGCCAGTCGCGCGCCGTTCAAGGAAAGCTTCACCAAGCCGAAGAACTTTCGCCGGGTGCTGCTGGTCCTGTTTGGGATCATGACTGCCCAAGGCGTGGTCTGGTACACCAGCTTTTTCTACTCGCAATTTTTCCTGGAGCGCACGCTCAAGGTCGAACCGGCGACCGTCAACCTGCTGATCATGGCCGTGACGGTGGTCAGCGCGGTGCTCTATGTTTTCTTTGGCTGGCTATCGGACCGTGTGGGGCGCAAGCCGGTGATGCTGTTTGGCATTCTGTTGGCGGCGGTCGCGTTTTTCCCGGCGTTCCAGATGCTGACCCGCGCTGCCAATCCGGATCTGGCGGCCGCCATCAGCCGCGCGCCGGTGGTGGTTTATGCCGATGCGCCGACCTGTTCGCTGCAATTTGATCCGGTGGGAAAGGCCCGCTTCAGCTCGGCCTGTGATCTGGCCAAGGGTGTGCTGACGTCGATGGGGATTCCCTACAGCAACATCCAGTCCGAAGCGGCGGCGGCGGCGGTGGTGCGGGTTGGCGACCTGTCGGTTGCCGTGCCCGATGGACATGACCTCAGCAATGCGGATCTCAAGGCGCTGCGCGGGACCGTAGAGGCTGAGATCAAGGCCGCCTTGGCCACCAAGGGTTATCCGCTCAAGGCGGATCCGGCCAAGACGGATCTGGTGGCCGTGTTCCTGACGCTGATGGTGCTGACGATTGCGTCAACGGCGCTGTATGGCCCACAGGCGGCAGCCTTGGTCGAGATCTTCCCGACCCGGGTGCGCTATACGGCCATGAGCCTGCCTTATAACGTGGGAACCGGCTGGTTTGGCGGGTTTCTACCCACCATAGTTTTTGCGCTCGTGGCCGCGACGGGGAATATCTATTACGGCCTGTGGTACCCGGTGATTGTGGCGGGTCTGGCTTTTGTGGTGGCGTTCTTCTTCCTCAAAGAGAGCAAGGGTCGGGATCTGGCTTCGATTGAGGACTGATCAAAAGGGGTTCGGGTCGGGGCGGATCACCGGGTCCGCACCCGTACCCGGCTTGTGACCGATTGGCCGGTTTCATCGGTCACCCGTACGTCGAAAAAGCCCTCAGTTTCGGGATGCCAGACGGTGCGCCCGTCCGGACCGGCCATGAGCGGCTGGCCATCGACATACCAGTTGAGACCCTTACCGCGCGCCGACAGGACCAGCCCCCGGCCCGTGGGGCCCAGGGTTTCGACCATCAGACTGGCGCGGTCCGGTGGAAAGATCAGCGTCAGCCGCTCTGTGTCCTGATTAAAGGTCTGGAGCGCCGCCGGGGCCGACTTGGGTCCAAGCACCTGTGGGACCGCCGAGGGCGTGGCCAGAACATCAAAAATGTCAAACAGAAGCGGGGCCGCGGCATCACGCCCAGTCAGGCCGCCTCGCGCGCCGCCATCGGGCCGACCGGTCCACACCGCTACCACATGCCCGCCCGCGATCCCCACCGCGAGGGCATCTCGAAACCCATAAGAGGTGCCGGTCTTATAGGCTGGACGGATTCCTTGCCGCAACAAAGCACCGGGTGCGCGCCCTGCGGGGGCTGGGGTTTCGCTAAGGATCGCCACCACCTGGCGGGCAGCTTCGGCCTGCATGAACCGATGTCCGGAGACCTTAAGGTTCGCCTGGGCCTCTGCCACGGTTCGGGCGAGCGGCTTGTCGCGCCCCTCATCGCCAAGCGCGGCATAAAGCCGGGTCAAGTCTTCGAGTGACAGACCTGCCCCCCCGAGAGCCAGGGCAAGCCCGGCGTCCCTAAGGTCTGATTTGGGCCGGATCAGTCGCACATCGGCCCCTTCGAGGCGGGCCTGAAAACTTTCGGGGCCAATGCGGTTCAGTACTGCCACCGCGGGGACATTTAGCGAATGCATCAGCGCTTCGCGGGCCGTGACCTGGCCGTGAAACACCCGCTCGAAGTTTTCCGGTTGATAGTCACCAAACCGGGTCGGGGCATCGGTCAAGCGGGTATCGGGGGCGGCCAGACCCGCTTCGAAGGCAAAGCCGTAGATAAAGGGCTTAAGGGTCGAGCCGGGTGAGCGCAGCACCCGGGTCATGTCCACCCAGCCCCCGGGTCGGTCGCGTCCCGCCGATCCGATCCGCACCCGCACGGCCCGATCCTTGAGCGAGACCACCATCACGGCCACACTGGTCTCTGGTCCCTGGGCTTTGGCGCGGGCTTCGGCCAG
Source organism: Asticcacaulis sp. (assembly GCA_036834925.1). Taxonomy (GTDB): domain Bacteria; phylum Pseudomonadota; class Alphaproteobacteria; order Caulobacterales; family Caulobacteraceae; genus Asticcacaulis. The sequence goes on along the minus strand of DAITMY010000018.1, from coordinate 13,640 downwards.
AGCCTCGATCTGGCTTTGCAGAGGCCGGTCGAGCGTCGAGATGACGGTGGGTTGCTCGGGCGAAGCGGCAGCGGCCAGCGGTCCGGTGGCATGCCAGGCCAAGGCCGGAAAGGGCGCCCGTAAGCCGGGCAAGGGATCCTGATCGGCCTCATCCCGGTCTTGCGGGCGGATCCGACCGGCGGCGACCAATCGGTCGAGCACAGTGCGGCGGGCTTGCCGGGCCGCTTCGGGGTGGCGATCCGGGCGGCGGGCCTCGGGCGATTGAGGCAGGGCGATCAGCAAGGCCTGTTGGCTCAGCGTCAGGCTTTCCGGTTCCTGACCGAAATAGGACAGGGACGCAGCCCGCACCCCTTCGAGATTGCCGCCGTAGGGTGCGAGAGTCAGATAGGTCGACAGGATGGTCCGCTTGCGCATTCGCCATTCCAGCTGGACCGCGCGGATGGCCTCAATGATCTTGGCCCCGGCATTGCGGGGGCGCGGTTCCAGTAGCCGGGCCGTCTGCATGCTTAAGGTCGAGGCGCCGGACACAATCCCGCCCGCCGACAAGTTCGAGCCCGCGGCCCGCACCACCGCCAACGGATCGACCCCAAGGTGGCTATAGAACCGCGCATCTTCGAGCGTCAGTAGGTTTTTGATAAACGCAGGGTCGGTGCGATCAAGGTCCGCCCGGATCCGCCAGCGCCCGTTTTCAACCGGCAAGGCCCGCAGCCACTGCCCTTGGTGATCCAGCACCACTGCCGAGGCCGCTCTGGCCCGGGTCAGCGGTGGGGGCAGGAGCGTATCCGCAATCACCAGCGTGGTCTGAAGCCCCATAAGGCCCATCAGGCCGAGGACCACTTGCCGGGTCCGGCGCGGAGACAGACTAAGCCCGTCCCCGCTGATCCGGATCGTGCGCCGCCAAGGCGGGCCTTTGTCGTTACGCACCGCTTACACCTGTCTTTACACCGTGGCGCCAGACCTCAGGGTAAGGGGGCGATGACGGTCCGGTCCGCACGGGTGCGGGCCGAAATGTCCGCCCTATAGAGGTCACGGGCCTCGGCGCCAGGCAGGAAGAAGTTCCCCGGCGTCACAGCGCGCGCCACATAGGCCACGGCGAACCGTTCCTGGCCCGGCACATTGACCGCCGCAATAAAGCGGTCATCGCGGGCTTCTTGGGCCAGGGTCGCCGACAGTTCACCGAGGAACCGGAACGGCCCCGTGCTGGTGTCTTCCGGTGACAGGACGGTCTCGATTTCATACCCGGCGGGCAAGGCATCATCGACGATCAGCGGCACCATCCGGCCTTGTTGCGAGCGACCGCTGATCAGGATGATCACCCGGCTGCCCTGGACGAGCTGGCCCGGATCGATCCGTCCGCCCTGAAGGCTCAGGACCTGCTTGTCGAGGCTGAGGCCGGACTGGCTGGCGGCCGGGGCATTGACCGGGCTGCCCGTCAGGGTGACGGTCCGCCAGAGGGGGCCTTTGCCGGTGTTGGTCAAGCGGGCGTCGGCGAGCTTGCCGAGGGCAAAGCGTTGCCCGCCTGCAGCTGTAAAGACCGGGGTCACGCCTTGGGCCCCAATGCTGACCGGGCCGCTGGCGGCCATGATCCGGTTGGCCGCCTGAAGCAGACGGGCCTTTTCCTGGGTATTCAGCAGTTCGGGATCGCGCACAGCCCCTTGAAGGCGGCTGGTCAGGCGTTGGCCAATCCGGGTTTCATTGGCTTCATAGGCGAGGGCAATGACCCCGGCCAGATCGCGCAGCGGCGACTGATACCAGTCCTGGGCATTGCGATAGCCGAGGGCGGCTTCTGCCTGACGGAAGGCCGAGCGCGCCCGGGCTATGTCGCCCATGCGGGCTAAGGCAGCCCCGATCTGGGCACGGGCCAGCGGCGAGCGCTCCTCGCGGAACTGCACATCGTGATACCAACGCAGCCGCGCCAGATCCCCCTTGCCGCCCTTGGCCATCACATAGAGGGCATAGGCCGCCGCGCGTGACCGCATGGACTTGGTCTGCTTCTCGCTCTCGGCACTCCCGTACCAGTTTTCCGGATAGCTGAGGCGATAGGAGACCGAGGCCCAGCCATCGGGGCGAGACACCTGGCGCATGGCCGAAAGAGCCTTGTCGAGGGCGGACTGGGGCACGGCGGCCCCGGCCTTGCGGGCTTCGATCAGGAAGTCCGTGGCAAAGGCCCCGATCCACGGATCCGCTTCGCCGTCGCCAACCCGCCACAGGCCAAAGGCTCCATCCTCGGATTGACGATCAAGGATACGGTTGGCTGCTTGGGTCAGAAGCGGTTGGGCGGTTTTACGGGCCGCTTCACCGGCATAGAGCCACGGATAGGCCGCAGACGTGATTTGCTCGGTGCACCCATAGGGATAACGCGACAGCGAGGCCGCGATGGGGGCGGGGTCAAACCCCCGGATCGGCGAGTAGGATACTTGGACGCTGACCGAGCCCGGCTGATAACCGGCCAACAGGTCCGCAGGCGGGGTCCAGCCTTCACCCGGAGCCTGAGAGGCGGTCAGAACACGGGTGTCCTTGCCCCATCCGGCACGGGTTTCGATCTTGTAGCTCTGAAGTTGGCGATAGGCCGAGGGGCCACTGAGATCAAAGCTGATCTCGCCCACTCCGGTGCGGCTTGCAGCATTGAGTGTCAGGCGCTCCTGAATCCGTTGGCCGGTTGCCAGAGTAAAGGCTTTGCGCACATCAAGCGCCAGACCCTTGAGACCTTGGATGACCGCCTGATAGGCCCCAGCGGCTCCATCCATATTGTGCAGTTCAAGGGTTGGCAGGGCGATATCCCCTGGGGCCATGAAACGCGGTAGCGACAGTTCCGCCACCACGGGTTCGCGCACTGTGACCTTCTCTTCGCCCGATCCGACGGCTTCGTCGGTCCAGGCCACGGCCATCAGCCGCAGCTCGCCATTAAACTGGGCGGCGGGCAGGGTCAGGGTCGCCTTGCCGTCCATGCCGGTCTCGACCACACCGGACCACAGGGCCACGGTCTTGATCGGAGTTTCCGTCAAGCCTTCACCGCCGAGCTGGTCGCCCCCATAGTTGAGCCCGGCCGGTGCGCCGAGATTGGGATCTAGCAGACGGCCATAGTCATCGCGCAGGTCGACACCGAGGGCGCGTTTGCCGAAATACCATTGGACTGGATCGGGGGTCTTGAACTTGGTCAGGTTGAGGATGCCCTGATCAACAGCAGCAACGGTCACCCGGGCTTTTTGGCCAAAGCCAAGGCCCTTCACTTCGACCGGCACCTTGAGCACATCGCGGCCCCGGACTTTTTCGGCGGTTTTGAAATTGACCGTCAGCTTGCGGCCTTTTGGCTCCAGCGGCACCCAGATCAGCCCCACGGCACGGCGCGGCTTGGCGGCATCGACCGGATCACGCGGCTGCACCACTGACACCAGCACATAGGCGCCTCCCCCCCATTCGGGCGTGGTCTTGAGGCGAACCGTCGTGCCGTTTTCACCGACCGACAGATTCTTGACCTCGATCAGGCGATCGGTGGCTACGGCGATCTGGGCTTCTCCGGCATAGGGCGCCTTGAGTGTCAGGGCGACGGTATCGCCCTGGGCATAGGTTTTGGTCCCGGCGCTGAGGCGGACAAAGTCCGGCGCATCGGCGGACTTGGACGGATTGCCCCAGCCTGAGGCAAAGCGAATCACGGTCTTGGCCCCGGTCGGGCCATGGTCGAGCTCCAACCGGTAGTCGCCCCAGCCGAGGCGGCGGCTGATCTGGACGGGGGTTTCCCCTTTAAGGTCAACCGTGCTGGCTACGGCCACCACATCGCGGTTGGTCCGGCGCCATTGCCAGCGACCATCCTGTTGGTACCAGTCATAGTCCCAGTTTTCAGAAATGATCCGATAGCTGACACCCTTGGCACTGACACCCTGACCGGCAGCATTGAGCGCGACGAGGCTGAGGCGGATCAAGGGGTCTTCGTTGCCCTTGGGATCATCCTGTTCGGTCTTGGCCCCGATATAGAGCGGACGGGTCCGGATCCGAAGCGTCGCACTTTCACGGACCGGACGCCCGCCCGGCTCAAACACCGACGCGGTCACCAGCGCCGACAGGGGCTGGGTGCTATCTCCGGCTTCGGTGGCGGACAGGCTCAAGCTCGCGAGGCCCGCCCCGTCGGTGACGGTTTCCGATAGCTCGGTCAGTTTTTCAGCATAGGGCTGGTAGGTGTCCCCAAACTGATAGTCGCGGAATTTCGGGAACGGATTAGCATCGGCCCGAAGGCGCGCTTCACCTTGGACCGTCAGGCCAGCGGCTACTGCGCCATAGAGATAACGGGCTTGGACGGCTATGGGGCGAACGTCGGTGGCGCTTAGTACCGGCTTGTCTTTGCCGGCTTCGAGGTCCACGCCGAGGCGCTGCGGGGCAAAATCCTCGACCGAGAAGGCCATTTCCCCGGACGGCGTATCGAGCCCTTCCATTTGCAGGCGGGCCACCCAGCGACCGCGCGGCGCGCTTTTCGGCAGCACGATGCGGGCGGCGGCGTGGCCATCCGGTGTGCGATCAAACTTGAAGCGGAAGGCCTCAACGCCCGACGGGCGGTTAACGATGATCAAGCCCTTGCGGTCCTTGACCGCCTTGCCTGCCGGGTCGCGAACTAGGGCGACCAGATTGACGGTTTCACCCGGGCGGTAGATGCCCCGGTCCGCATAGAGGAAGCCATCGATGACATCGGCGGCGGTGCGGCCATCGGTCAGGCTACCGGCATTCTCGTCGGTGACAGTCCGTCCCCCGACACCTTGCGCCGACAAATCAATCGGGGCGCGGTCGAGCGCCATGGCCGTAAAGTCTTCGCCGGGGCCATAGGCCATCAGCATTTTCGGCTGCAGCTCGCCATCCCCTTTGAGCAGGGCGGCGGAAAAGGCCAGGCGGCCTTCGCTGCTGGTCTTGCCCTCAGCCAGGGTTTCGCCATTGGTAGCGACGAGCGCCACGCGCACGCCGCCCATAGGACGAGCTGATTTCAGGCTGCGGACGGTGACATCCAGCCCTTGAGACCCGGAGTAGGTCGCAAGCGCCATATCGGTGAACAGGATCCAGCGACGCGCCTGGGCGGGCGGGGTCTGTTCCTGGTCCTGATTGCCTCGGCCGCCCGAGGCGTCGCGCACCTTGACCACATAGGCTCCGGCGCGCAGCTCTTTGAGCACCGAGCCGAGCGGGAAGACGGTCGTGACGCGTTGACCGGCGGCACCCCGGACCGGCACATCGCCTTTCCAGATCACGCGACCTTCGCCATTGGGGCTGTCTTCGCCCCAGCTATAGTCATATTCCCCTTCGGCGGTCGGAGCCGGGGCGCTGAGCGAGCGGCGCACAAGGTTGCGGTCCGGCACGCGCCAGACCTCAATCGCCAGAGCCGAAACATTGACCGTTTCGATGGCCACGCCATCGGCCTCTTCGCGCGGCAGGATCACCCCTTCGCCCGCGAACCCGACATAGGGGGGCTTTTCACCAAAGGTAAAATCGATGTCGGCATTGGCCGCCAGCACGTCCTTGCCTCGGCCCGGAAGACCTTTCAGCAGGGTCACTCGGCGGTCCGTAAAACCTAGGCCACGGATACAGAGTTCGGATTCGCGGGCCGTGACAGCAATCGCCTGATCCGGCTCCGGATTGACGAGGACATAGTCACCATAGCTCTTGTCCGGATCGAGCGGACGGGAGAATTCGATACAGGCCGCGGCACTTGAGCCCGTCGTATCCACCCGATGACGCCAGACGGCAAAGCCGTCTGGCTTGGGCAGGCCAGCGCGCGGGGCGTTTTTGTCCCGGGGCTTGCCAAACAGATTGCTGAGACTTTCGACGATCGCCACGCCCTCACCGGCGGGCGCACGGGTCTTTCCGCCTTCGGTGGCCTTTGCGGCCAGAAACCCGAAACAGAAGCCCGCCACGAGGACGCCTGCCGCTCCGGCCAGCACCTTGCGATTATTCAGCCAATCCATCTTAGCCCCCTTCATCCGCGATCAGATGACCCCATGGCCGGTGGGCGGTCAATGGCCCCAAATCCGGCAATCGGAAGCTTTTACCATACCTTGTCCACACGCGTCTGTCGGAAAACTCTGCACAAAAACTGTAAAGCTGATAAACATTTGCAACTTTTCAGTTTGTGATTCGGGCGTATCGGCCTTGGCGGACCTCTCTCGCGTTCTGGCGCTGATCGTGGATGACAACCACTACATGCGCACGATTGTCTCGGCGATGCTCCGCTCGCTGGGCATTACCAATATTCGCGAGGCCAGCGATGGGGCCGAGGCGATGGAGATGGTGCGCGATTGGCGACCTGATGTGATCCTTTGTGACATCGTTATGGAACACCTGGATGGCATCGAGTTTACCCGACTGATTCGAACGGCGTCAGACAGTCCGCATCCCTATGTGCCCATCATCATGATCACTGGCCATACAGACCGAGACAAGGTGATTTCCGCGCGCGATGCGGGGGTGAATGAGCTGATTGCTAAGCCGTTAACGGCGCGGGCCTTGATCGACCGGCTTAAGGCGGTGTTGGACTCAGATCGGCCTTGGGTCAAGTCACCGGTCTATACCGGCCCTTGTCGGCGTCGGCGCAAGTTGCCGAACTATGACGGGCCTCGCCGCCGGGCCAGCGACAAAATCGAGCAGGCCTTGCCTGAGGCCAATACGGAGGGCGACATCGATACGGTTTCGGTTTAAAACGCGCCTATGAATGCGTCTGATCAATCCAGTTTCGGTTTCCGTGACGTTCCGGCCCAAGAAAAAGTTGCGCTGGTGCGCGGTGTGTTTGAGCGCGTCGCGTCGCGATATGACTTGATGAACGACCTGATGTCAGCAGGGGTGCACCACCTCTGGAAAGACGCCATGGTCGCCCGCCTCAATCCGCAGCCCGGTGAACAGATTGTCGATCTGGCCGGGGGAACCGGCGACATTGCCCGTCGAATTTTGAAAATGGCGGACGCAGTCCGTGCCCGACGCGGCGGACGGGCCACGACTGTCACCTTGATCGACTATAACGCTGAAATGATCCGCGCTGGGCGGGCAAAGCCCTATACGGCGTCTCTCAGCTGGGCCGTTGGCGATGCCATGGCCCTGCCGTTGCCTGATGGCTCTCAGGATGCCCTGACGATTGCGTTTGGGATTCGCAATGTCGCGGATGTGCAAAAGGCGCTCTTCGAGGCGCGCCGTGTGTTGAAGCCGGGCGGGCGCTTCTTGTGCCTAGAATTTTCACGACCACCGATGGCCCTCATCCGGGCGGCCTATGATGCCTATTCGTTCAACGTTATACCCCCCTTGGGCGGGCTGGTGACACAGGATCGTGAGTCCTATCAATATCTTGTCGAGAGTATTCGCCGGTTCCCAGACCAGGATCGCTTTGCGGATATGATGCGCACCGCTGGGTTTCAGCAGGTCAGCTATTCAAATTTTAGTGCCGGGGTGGCCGCTCTCCACATCGGCTGGGCGTTCTAGACCATGGGCTTTCGGCTATTTGCCGCGCTGCGTCTGATGGCTGCGGGATGGGTTCTGGTTCGGGCGGATGCTTTGTTGCCGCGCGAGCTGGACTCGCACTTGCCTGGCCCCGTGCGCACCTTGGCGCGGGCGCTCCGGCTGTTCAGCGGCCCTCAGGGGCGGCGTGGACGGCCCGGTGAGCGATTGGGGCGGGCGTTCGAGCAGCTTGGCCCGGCGGCGATCAAGCTGGGTCAGTTGTTGTCGACCCGGGCTGATATTTTTGGCGACGTCTTTGCCGAAGACCTCAGCCGCCTGAAAGACCAGCTGCCGCCGTTCCCGACTGAGGTGGCGCGGGCCGAAATTGAAAAGGCCTTGGCCTGTCCTTTGTCAGATTTGGTGACAGAGTTTGGCCCCCCCATCGGGGCGGCTTCGATTGCCCAGGCGCACCCCGCGACCCTGTTGGATGGCCGCAAGATTGCCATTAAGGTTCTGCGACCCGGGATAGAACAGCGCATACAGGCGGACTGCGACACGCTGCAATTGGCGGCGCGCCTCGTCTACCGCCTGATCCCCGTGGCGCGGCGGCTTGAGCCCGAAGCCTTTGCCGCAACGGTCTCGCGCTCACTGGAGCTGGAGGTCGATCTTCGTCTGGAGGCCTCTGCGGCGGATGAGCTGGGTCAGGTTATGGCCCGCGATCCCTATATGCGTGCGCCCAAGGTGGTTTGGCCGCTGGTGGCGCGCCGCACCCTAGCGCTGGAGTGGGCCGAGGGTGTCCCCTTGGGGCGGGCGGAGGCCTTGGAGCAGCCGGGGCTCGACCGGCAACGACTGGCCGATAATCTGATCCGGGCATTCCTCAGCCAGGCCCTCGATCACGGGGTGTTTCATGCGGATTTGCATGAGGGCAACCTGTTTTGCAGTGCGCCGGACCGGCTGATGGCCGTGGATTATGGGATCGTTGGACGATTGGGGCCGGACGAGCGCCGCTATTTGGCGGAAATGCTCTGGGGCTTCTTGCGGCGGGATTACAAGCGCGTTGCCGAAGTCCATTTCGAGGCGGGCTATGTCCCTGGCCACCACGATGTCGACAGCTTCGCTCAAGCGCTTCGGGCGGTCGGTGAACCGGTTCTGGGTCGGTCGGCCAAGGACGTGTCCATGGGACGGCTGTTATCGCAGCTGTTCGAAATCACGGCCCTGTTTGACATGCATCTGCGGCCTGAACTGGTTCTGTTACAGAAGACCATGGTCACGGTCGAGGGCGTGGCGCGGCGGATCTATGCGGATCATGACCTGTGGGGCGCAGCAGAACCTGTCGTCAAACGCTGGATCTCCCGGGAACTGTCCCCGACGGCTCAGGTTGTTCGAACGCTGAAGGATCTACGGCACCTCTTGGCCCGTGCGGCCAGAGACCAAAGACAAGGCCTTCATCCAGAAGCGCGGGTTCCTTCCAACGCAGGGGGAACAGATGAAAGCCGGGTCGCTCCCGCAGGGGGCCACAAGGGTTTGTCATGGCTCAGTGTGTTCCTGGCTCTTTTGGCTCTGGGCATCGCGATTTGGGCTGCGGCCCCGAGATTACAGGCTGTTCTGGCTCAGACCTCAGTGGCGGCGGGTCAGGTTTTCGGCGTGCGTTGAGGGCCACCCAAGCGCGGCTTAGGTTTCGTCGCGTGGAGTCCGTCGGCCCGCTTCGCGCTGCTTTTGCTTTTGCCAATAGGCCATGCCGTCATCCGGCTTAAACATGGTACGCGGTGCGCCGGCTCGGGTCGCGACTGCGAACTGGTTCGTGGGCGGATGATAATAGAGCGTGTCCCCATTGTTGCGCTTAAGCGTAAGGGTTCCTTCGGGCGGGTTTTGGATAAAGCCGTGAACCTTTGCCAGAAACGCCTCATAGGTGGGTGTGCCCAACATGTCGCCTTTGGATTCGAAATGATATTGAGCGTTTTCAAGGGCCGTATATTTGCGGTTAGACGACCAGAGCGGGCGCCCTTTATAAAGGGGGGTGTCTGTGCCCCGTTCCCCTTGCGCCAAAGCCGGAGCGTCTTCGCGGCTGTTCTGCGCCTGTTCATTGCGACCCCTGTCGGTCATGTCTGACGGGTTTTGCGCCCAGTCGATGGACTGTTCGGGGCTTGCCTCTACAACGGTGCGTTCGCGTGGGTCAGGGACCACCGCGCTTGGCCCGGCATCACAGGCCGCCAGAGCAAAAATGAAACTGACAAGACCAATGTTCAAAACGGATCGGCAAAGCGGCCCGAGCCGCTCAAAGCGATTTAAGGCTTTCGTTATGCGGGTCATATGTGAACCTCCTACCCCTAGTTTTAAATCTCTTAGCAAAAGGTTAATGTTCGTGCAATGTTCCTTTTGCAAAATTCTCAGGCGTGACGCTGATCGGAAAAGCCGTTAGACCGGACGTTCTTTAACCGTTTCGGATCTGTCGATGGTGCGTCTTTTCAAGCCGGCAAGCCAGCCACCCCGAGTTCTGCTGATCATCAGCGGCGGCATCGCGGCCTATAAAAGCCTGGAAATCATCCGGCTGTTGCGCAAGACCGGCATAGAGGTGCGGTGTGTCCTGACCCGAGCCGCAGAACAGTTTGTGACACCCCTCGCCGTGGCGGCTTTGAGCGGTGAAAAAGTGTATCAGCATCTGTTTGATCTGACAGATGAAACCGAAATGGGCCACATCAGCTTGTCGCGTTGGGCGGATGTGATCCTGGTGGCCCCGGCAACGGCACATCTGATGGCGCGGGCGGCCCAAGGCATGGCCGATGATCTGGCTACAACCCTTTTACTGGCGACCGATGCCCCTGTGCTGATGGCCCCGGCCATGAATGTGCGGATGTGGGATCATCCGGCTACGGTGCGCAATCGCGCCCAGCTCGAAGCGGATGGTGTGACGTTTATCGGCCCGGACAGTGGCGATATGGCCTGTGGTGAATATGGCCCGGGGCGCCTGCCGGAGCCGGAGGATATCGTTGCTGGGGTGCAGGCGTTTTTGGCATCTCAGCGCCAACAGGGGATTTTATCCGGTCGGCATGTTCTGGTGACTGCCGGGCCGACCTTTGAGCCCCTCGACCCCGTCCGGGGTCTGACCAATCGTTCAAGCGGCAAGCAAGGCTATCTGATTGCCGAAGCCTTGGCTCATCTAGGGGCCCGGGTGACCTTGGTCAGCGGACCGACCGCACTGGCTACCCCACGGGGGGTTAACCGTGTTGATGTCGAAACCGCCATAGACATGCAGGCAGCGGTCAATGCCGCTCTTCCTGTGGATGTAGCCATCTGTGTGGCGGCCGTGGCGGACTGGCGGCCCGTAACCCTGGCTAGCGACAAGCTGAAAAAGACCGATCCCGGTGCTGAGGCTGTGATCCGCTTGACCGAGAATCCGGACATTCTTGCGGGCCTCGCCCAGCACCCGGATCACAGGCCAAGGCTCGTGATTGGGTTTGCCGCCGAAACCACGGATGTCGAGGCTCATGCGCGCGCCAAGCTTCTGCGAAAAGGCTGCGATGCGTTGATCGCCAATAACGTCCGTGAGGGCGTGTTTGGCACCGATCAAAACCGCGTTGCTTTGGTGACAAAAGAGTCGCTGAACTGGTGGCCCGCCAGAACCAAGGCTGAGGTTGCGAATGCCCTTGCCGACTATGTAACCCAAGCCCTGAACCCGGAGATCAAACCATGACCCAATCGCTCGATCTGGCTTTTGCGCCATTTGTCCCGGTGGTTCTGTTGCCCCATGCTGAAGGTTTGCCGCTTCCGGCTTACGAGACCGAAGGTTCGGCGGGTATGGATCTTCGGGCCGCTATAGCCGAAGAGGCCCCAGTGATGCTGGCCCCGCTTCAACGGGCATTGATCCCGACGGGGCTTAAGATCGCCGTTCCCGCCGGGTTTGAGGCTCAGGTTCGCCCGCGTTCTGGCTTGGCGCTCAAGCACGGTCTGACGTGTCTGAATTCGCCCGGAACGATCGACAGCGATTATCGGGGCGAAGTCGGGGTTATTCTCGTCAACCTCAGCGATACGCCCTTTGAAGTGCGCCGGGGGGAACGGATCGCGCAGCTCGTGTTTGCGCCCTGTGTTCAGCTGAGCTGGTCCCAGGCGGATAGCCTTGGCGCCACGGCACGCGGAGACGGTGGCTTTGGGTCAACGGGTCGCTAGGTGCGCTTTTAGAGCAACACATCATGGCCTAAAATCTACAATTCTCCTGACTGGGGAATTGCCTGCAACGTAAACCCGTGTGGATTTCGCGATTCATGTTATGGCTGTGACTGATTTTCGAATCAGGAGGCCAAGGACATGTCAGATCTGACAGTTGGCCTGGCATTCGCAGACCTTGCGGCTGCGGCGTTGATGTCGGTCAATGTTCCCGCGTGTGTGCTGAGTACGCTTTTTATTGGTCTTGTATTGCCGCATCGATGGTCGCTGGTCTTGCGGACACTGTTGGCATGGCTGACCTATACGGTGGCCGAGGTCGTATCCCCTATGGGATTTGGGGGGGCCTTGTTATGGCCCTCAATCGACCAGTTTGAGTTCTGGATACAGAGTGTCCTGCTTTTCGGGACTCAGGGTCTGGGCATTGCCATGCTGGGGTTGCTAAAGGCCGTTTGGGCCGGACGCACCCTGTTGCCGCGCAAGAGCGCACCGCCTCTGGATTTGTCAGAACTGGCTTGAGTCAAAGGCCCAAAACGTCCTGCATTGTATAAAGACCTGCGGGTTGCCCGGCCGCCCAGACCGCAGCGGTCACGGCCCCCCGGGCAAATAAACTGCGGTCCCGGGCCGAGTGACTGAAGCGGATCAGTTCATCTTCGGCGGCAAACAGGACGTCGTGTTCACCGATGATTCCACCGCCTCGGATGACAGAAAAGCCGATATCTCCGACTTTGCGCGTGCCTTTTCGGTCGTGCACGGCCTTATCAATCAGCAATTCCCCACGACCGGCCGCTGCCGCTTCACCCAGCATCAGCGCCGTCCCAGACGGGCTGTCGACCTTGCGGTTGTGATGGGCCTCCGTCACCTCAATGTCCCAGGCCCAAGCGGGCAGTCTGGCGGCGGCTTGTTTGACCAGCCCGGTGAGCAGATTGACTCCGAGGGAGAAATTGCCCGACCGCAACAATGTCAACTCGGTACCCAGTCCATTGAGCTGAGCCAGTTGCATCGGATCAAACCCGGTTGTTCCAATGATCAGCGCCGGTTTGTGTTCGCGCGTGGCACAGCGCTTGGCCAGAGTCAGCGTGGCTTCTGGGGTGCTGAAGTCGATCACCGCATCTACACCCGTCAGGTCTGGCTGGTCATCTCGGTCAAATGCGACAGCCAGTTGGGCCGCCGGATGTGTCTCAAGAATTTTCAAGACCGCTTGGCCCATGCGGCCCTTGGCTCCGGCCACAGCGATGCGGATAGGTGATTCGGACGTCATTGTGTCGCCCTTCCGCCCGCTTCGCCTCCGGTTAAATCGCCCCAAAACTGTTTGGCCTTGTCAAAGAAGCCGCTGGCTTGGGGATGGGACTTGGCCGTGCAAAGGTCGGCAAATTCGCGCATCAGCTCTTTTTGGCGGCCGGTCAGGTTGGTCGGGGTTTCGACATAGAGTTCGACCAGCAAATCACCGCGCTGACGACCATTAAGAGACGGCATGCCCCGGCCCTTGAGCCGCACCTTGTGACCGGTTTGGGCGCCTTCGGGCACTTTCAGTGCCACCTTGCATTCGCCATCACAGTTTTCCCCGCCTTTGAGGCAGGGCACGTCGATTTCACCGCCCAGCACGGCTGTGCTCATGGGCACAGGCATGCTGCAAAGAAGATCAAGCCCATCGCGCTCGAACAGGTCATGGGGCGCGACCGAAAGGAAAATATAAAGATCACCCCGTGGGCCGCCGCGCTGGCCCGGTTCACCTTCGCCAGACAAGCGGATGCGCGATCCGTCATCAACGCCAGCGGGAATGCGGACATTCAACTGTCGTTCCACCCGGATCTGGCCATGACCATGACAGGACTTGCAGGGCTCGGCGATCATCTGGCCCGAGCCACCACAGCGCGGGCATGTGCGCTCGATAGCAAAGAAGCCATTCGACGTCCGAACACGACCCGCGCCGCCACAGGTACCACAGGTCGTTGGCTTGGTGCCCGGCTTGGCCCCCGTGCCGTCACAGGGTTCGCAGGTCTGGTGCGAAGGCACGCGAATTTCAATGTCCGCGCCGGTAAACGCCTGCTCGAGGGTGATTTCGTAATCGTAACGCAGGTCGGCGC
>DAITMY010000017.1:14331-17082 GCA_036834925.1 Asticcacaulis sp. | reverse complement strand
CTTTGACCCTTTGCTGCCGGGACCGAAAGGCTTCTCCTTTTATAAGCAAGGCCAAAACGGTGCGGGGGGTCTCACTCAGGACCCGGTCACACAGAGAGACCGCTTGATCCCAGTCCTCTGCCGCCGCAGCCTGGATTGCCTGCTGCATGGCTTGAACCGCAGACAATTCAGAAAAGGGCATCGTATGCGTAGAGACGGTCATTGTGGCCTCGGCAGAAAACGTAGACCAGAGACGAACACAGGTTTTCTGCGAGCGTCAATCCCATGCTGACGCGCTGGTCGATCTTGGGCGGACGGGGAAAACGCGCCGGGTTCCGGCCTAATCCGTTGACCTTCGTGTGCAACATGCCATAAGGGCAGATCACAGCCGCTCCTTTGGGGCGGCGTTCCGTTTTTTACGAACAGGTGGACGGCGCGGGTCACGGTGATCCGAAAAGCTCCCCAAGGCGCGAAATTGATGCAAGTCGTTGAAAAGTCTAACGAAGGTTTGAGCCGGGTTTACGAGGTTTCGGTCCCGAAGGCGCAACTCGCTGAAAAGCTTGAGGCCAAGATCGCGGAAGTGAGCCCGCGCGTGAACCTGAAAGGGTTCCGTCCCGGCAAGGTGCCCCCGGCCCATGTCCGCAAGATGTTCGGCAAGGAGCTTATGGCGGAAATCGTTCAGGAAGCCCTGACTGAATCTTCGCAAAAGGCCCTCAACGACAACAATATCCGCCCCGCGGGCCAGCCGGACATCGAGCCGGTGACCGACGTCGAAGCGGTGATGAAGGGCGAAGCCGATCTGGCCTATACCCTGTCGGTCGAGCTGATGCCGGTGTTTGAGCCGGTCGATCCGGCGACACTGAGCCTCACCCGTCCGGTCTATGAGCCGTCGGACGAGGACATGGCGGAAGCCATGAAGGGTCTGCTCGATCAGTCCAAATCCTATGAAGCCAAGGGCGGCAAGGCCCCCAAGGCGGCTAACGACGACAAGCTGACCATTGATTTCGTCGGCCGTATCGACGGCGAAGCCTTTGAAGGCGGTTCGGCCGAAGGCGCCGCGCTCGTGATCGGCTCGGGCCAGTTCATCCCGGGCTTTGAAGAGCAGCTGGTCGGCGCGAAAAAGGGTGAAGAGCGCCTCGTGAAGGTGACCTTCCCGGAAAACTACGGCGCCGCGCACCTGGCCGGTAAAGACGCTGAGTTCACTGTCACCGTGAAGGCAATCGAGGCCCCCAAAGCCGCCGAAGCCACGGAAGAGTTCGCCACCTCGCTCGGCTTTGAAAACCTCGATGCCCTCAACGAGGCGATCAAGGGTCAGCTGTCGGCCCAGTACAAGCAAGCTGCCCGCTTCAAGCTGAAGCGTGCGCTGCTGGACGCCCTCGACGAGAAGCACAGCTTTGATCTGCCCTCGCGCATGCTCGAAGCCGAGTTTGCCGGGATCTGGGCTCAGGTCGAACAGGACCGCGCCGCTGGCAACTTGACCGAAGAAGAAAAAGACAAGAGCGAAGACGAGCTGAAAGCCGACTATCGCAAGATCGCTGAGCGCCGTGTTCGCCTCGGTCTCGTGCTGGCCGAAATCGGCACCCGCAACAATGTCACTGTAAACGATCAGGAAGTGGCTCAGGCCATCGCCATGGAAGCCCGCAACTATCCGGGTCAAGAGCGTCAGGTGTTCGACTTCTATCGTCAGAACCCGGGTGCGGCCGCCCAGATCCGCGCGCCGATCTTCGAAGAGAAGGTCTGTGAGTACATCTTCGGGGTCGCTCAGATCACCGAAGCCCCGATCTCCAAGGAAGACCTGTTCAAGGACGAAGACGCCTAAGACCGGTGTCTTATCCGGCGTAATTTGCCGGGTCTGTGAATAATCTAGTGGATAACCATGCGGCCCGGCGGGAACACTCCTGTCGGGCCGTTGGCTTTAGGGGTTTGTTCACCGCCTTTCAGGCACGTGAGAGCTTGCCAAATTCCCACCGGAGGCGATACCGCTAGGCAGCTACGCCGTCCGGGCAGGGCCAATGCGATTTCAGGAAGGGTGATCCATGCGTGATCCGAACGAAGTGATGATGAACCTCGTGCCGATGGTGGTTGAGCAAACCAGCCGTGGCGAGCGCGCGTTTGATATTTTCTCCCGTCTGCTCAAGGAGCGGATCATCTTCCTGACCGGCCCGTTTGAAGACGGCATGTCGTCGCTGATCTGCGCCCAGCTTCTGTTCCTCGAGTCCGAGAACCCGAAGAAAGAAATCTCGATGTACATCAACTCGCCGGGTGGGGTCGTGACCTCGGCCATGGCGATCTATGACACCATGCAATACATCCGCAGCCCGGTATCGACGGTGTGTATGGGGATGGCCGCATCGGCGGGGTCGCTGATCCTGACCGCTGGAGCGACGGGCCAGCGCGTGGCGCTGCCGAACGCGCGGATCATGGTGCACCAGCCCTCGGGCGGCTTCCGGGGTCAGGCCTCGGATATCGAGCGTCATGCCGAGGACATCATCAAGACCAAGCGTCGCCTGAACGAAATCTACGTCAAGCACACCGGTCAGCCCTATGAGGTGATCGAGCGTACGCTGGACCGCGACCACTTCATGTCGGCGGACGAAGCCAAGGCCTTTGGTCTGATCGACCACGTCTATGAAACCCGCGTCGGCGGCGACGAGCCGGCCGCCAGCTAAGGCATTTCAGCCCAGCGGCTGGGGATGCTTAAAGACTTTGTCCAGCGGCCCAGCCGCCAGTCATTTTATAGGGATTGTCCAGCGGCCCAGCCGCTGGACCAGG
>DAITMY010000017.1:0-14321 GCA_036834925.1 Asticcacaulis sp. | reverse complement strand
CCCACTGGAAGTTTTAGCCGCCGAGGTGCCCAGTCACGTCGGCGGCTTCGCCGATGACGTATAGCCCCGGACAGAGCTGGCTCTCCAGGGTCTGGCTCGATAGTTCGCGGGTATTGACCCCGCCGACTGTCACTTCGGCGGTCCGATAGCCCTCGGTGCCGAGCGGCCGCACGCTCCACGGGCTGACCCGCCGGGTCAGGCGCTCAATGCCCTTATCGCCCAGATCGGCCATGCGGCCCGAAAGCCCCAGCTCCGCCACCAGCGCCTCCGCCAGCCGTCTTGGAAACGCCTGAGATAGGATGGTCAGAACGTCCTGACGGGCATGGGTGGTGCGGGCCGACCGCAGGGTTTCGGCAAAGCCGCCATCGGGCCACAGGTCCAGCTCCAACGGCATGCCCGGTTGCCAATAGGACGAGATTTGCAACACCGCCGGACCACTCAGGCCCCGGTGCGTAAACAGCATAGCCTCGTCAAACTTGACCTTACCAAAGCGCGCGCGGACGGGCAGGGCGACCCCCGCCAGCGCCTTGAGCGGCTCAAGCGCGTCACCCCCAAACGTGATCGGCACCAATCCGGCGCGGGTCGGGACGATCGAATGGCCAAACTGGCGCGCCAGTTCATAGGCGAGGCCGGTTGCCCCCATCTTGGGGATCGACAGGCCACCGGTGGCCAGCACCAGCGCCTTAGCGGCATAGGCCCCGGCCGAGGTCTCGATGCGGAACCCGACGCCTTCACGCGATACGCCCCGGATCTCGGTCTTCAACTGTACCTGACCGCCCGCCGTATCCAAGTCGCGCAACAGCATGTTGATGATGTCGTGCGCGCTGTCGTCACAGAACAGCTGACCGAGGGTCTTTTCGTGATAGGGGATGCCGTGACTGCGCACCCGGCTGACAAAGTCCTGGGCGGTGAACCGGCGTAGAGCCGAGATGCAAAAGCGCGGATTATCCGACAGAAACGCCGATGGCGCCGTGTTCAGGTTGGTGAAATTACACCGCCCCCCACCAGAAATTCGGATCTTTTCAGCGGGCTTGGCGGCATGGTCGAGCACAATCACCCGCTTGCCCCGCCGGGCGGCCTCGATGGCGCACATCAGGCCAGCGGCACCAGCGCCAAGAATCACAGCATCCCAGATCGGGCTTCGGGTCATAAACGGGTCCTCAAAAGACGGGGGCGGACCATGAGTCCGGAATGCCGCACTGGCAACTGAAAACTCCGTGTAACGCGAATTCTCGCCGATATGGCGTAAAGTGACACGGAACTGTCACGCAACTGTGGAAGCCTTGAGGCATCAAAGGGTGAACTGCGTTCTCGTTGCGGTCCCCGGTTAAACCACGAGGGGGATACCCATGCGACACTCCATCCTGTCAAACCGTTCCATCCTAGGCAGCGCGGTTGCGGTCTCGGCGCTACTGCTGGCCGTTCCGGCCTTGGCTCAACAGGCTGAAACCCCGCCTTCGGACACCATCGAAGAAGTGATCGTCACCGTGCAAAAGCGCGAACAGGCGATCAAGGACGTTCCGGCCACCATCACCGCCTATGGCGGCGCGCAGCTGGAGCGGACGGGGATCACCGAGTTTGACAAACTGTCGACCTTTGTGCCGGGTTTTGAAGTCCAGAACCAGTCGCCGAACAATCCGGGCTTTGTCGTGCGCGGTCTGACTTCGGATAGCCTCAGCGGCTATTCGGAACCGCGCGTGTCGGTGTTCCAGGATGGCGTGTCGATCACCCGCTCGGCGGGCTCCTATATCGAGCTTTACGACATCGAGCGCGTGGAAATCGCTAAGGGGCCGCAATCGACCCTGTTTGGCCGCGGCTCGCTGATCGGCGGCGTTAATGTGATCCAGAAAAAAGCCAAGACCGGGGCCTTTGATGCTGGTGGGGCCGTCAGCTTCGGCAACTTCAATGCCCGCAGCCTTGAAGGCATGATCAATATGCCGCTGGGTGAGACCTTTGCCCTGCGCGTTTCGGGGCGCATGGCCGAGCGGGATGGCTATGTCAAAAACCTGCTGGGCGGGGACCTGAACTCTCAAGACACCCGCGCTGGCCGGATCGCGGCGCGCTGGGCGCCGATGGACGGTCTGTCGTTTGACCTGATCGGCAACTATCAAAAAGACGAACCGGCGGCGACGGCATTCAAATCGCACCTGATCTTCCCGTCGAACCTGACCACCGGGGCTGTGACCGGCACCCTCAAGCCGCAAGATGCCGCAGCGCTGGCACTGCCCAAGGGCTTTCTGGGTGGCAAGTCCCTGGGTCTTGACCGCGATGTTTATGGCCTGACCCTGATCAGCAACTATCAAATCTCGGACAGCTTAAAGCTCAACAGCACCACCGCTTGGCGCGGGTTTGAGGCGACCGAAACCGGCGATTCGGACGGTACCGCCGCCGAGATCATCAGCTTTGCCAACATCGCTAAGGGTCGGCAGTGGAGCCAGGAGTTCCGTCTGAACTTTGACGACGGCGGTCCGGTTAGCTGGTTTGCGGGCGTCGGCTATTTCCAAGAAAAAGCCAGTACCGCCACCCCCGCCCAGTTCGATGAGCGCTATGCCCTCGCGCAGCTGACGGGTCAACTGAACATGTCGGCCTTTGGCTCGGGTCTGGGCGCGGGCCGGATTGCCCCTTCCGCCTTCTTTGCCAATCCGGCGGTGACGGGCGCATTGCTCCAGGGCGCGGCGGCGTCGCTGAGCGGCAATCGTCTGTTGCTGTCCTCGCCGGTGGCTCAGGCCATCGCGGCCAACCTCAAGCCCGGCCACCTTGAAACCGCGCGCGACCAGTCTGAGCTGACCTCGTGGGATGTGTTCGGGGATGTTACCTTCCGCGCCACGGACAAGCTGACCCTAGGTGTGGGTCTGCGTTACACTCGCGATGACAAGACCACGCGTTTTGACTCGGCCGTCCTCAATGGCCGCTCGATCCTTGGCAGCCTGCTTGGGGCGGCCACTGTGGCCTCGGCCGGGGATCCGGTCTCGGTCGGCACGGCCAATGCTCTGGCGACCGCTCTGGCAGCCCCGGGCGCGGCCAATATCCCGCTCTCGGCGCTTTATCCTGTGCCGATGTTCGGCCTGACCTTCCAGCCGACGGTCGGCAATGGCGCGGTGGTGTCTCAGGATCTCGACTACGACACCCTGACCTGGCGTTTGACCGCGCTCTATGAGCTAACCGAGGAACTGAACCTCTATGCGAACTATGCGCGTGGCCAGCGTCCGCAAGTGCTCGCGGTCCGGGCTCCGACTGCGCCCTTTGGCGCGCCGAATTTCCAGCCGCTGAAAGCCGAAAAGGTCGACAGCCTCGAAGGTGGGTTCAAACTGGCCACAGCCGACCGTAAGCTGCGTTGGGATGCGGCGGTGTTCTACTACCGCTACAACAACTTCGAGACCACCGAGCAGATCGGCACCCGGTTCGTCTCGACCAATGCCGGTAAAGCGACCGGCTATGGCCTTGAGACCCAAGCCACTTGGCGCGTCATGCCGATGACCGAGCTGTTCGGGACCTATGCCTACAACCACTCGCGCTTCGACAGCGGCGCCTATAAGGGCAACCGTTTCCGTCTGACCCCGGATCACTCTTTGTCGTTCGGAGCCTCTGTCCGCTTTGCGGCCATGGGCGGCGAGGTCGAGCTGATGCCGACCTACACCTGGCAGTCCAAGATCTTCTTTGACGACAACAACGACAAACCGTCGCTGCAATCGCTGGCCTCGGGCAAGCTAGTTCCGGATCTGATCCAGGACGAGTTCCAGAAGGCTTACGGCCTGCTGGGTCTGCGGATCGCCTATGCTCCCGAAGGCCGCAATTGGCGCTTCGAAGCCTATGGTGAGAACCTGACGGACGTGGACTACATCATGGATGCGGGCAATACGGGCGATGGCATCGGCTTGCCGACCATGGTCACCGGCGCACCGCGCACCTATGGCGTAAAGGTCCGCTACAGCTACTGATCCGGCGACCTGTCTGATCGGCCACAAGCCCCCTTCCGGATCACCGGGAGGGGGTTTTGTTATGGCGTCGTTTGATCCCCGGCCTGGATCAGGTGGCCATAGACCCGGGCCATTCGTTCTAGATTCTCGATACTGAGGCTTTCATCGACCCCATGCAGACCGGCAATGTCCTTGGCCGTTAAACGGGCGGGAAGGATACGGTAGATGTTGGGGCTGACCCCTGTCATATGCCGGGCATCCGTGGCGGCAATCATCAGCCAAGGTGAAGCGGGCACGCCAGGATATTCGGCGGCAAGCGCCATACGGATCGTGTCAAAGGCCGCGTTCTCTGCGGGCGACAGGGGCGGGGCGGCCATGGGCGGTTCGGCCCAGTCTGCCTTGACCGGCAAGCCCTTGATCTGGGCGCGCACATGGGCGAGCACGCTGTCGGGTGTGTCTCGCGGATGCAAGCGCACATTCAGCACGGCTTCGGCGGTTTCCGGCAGGACATTGTCCTTAGGCGAGCCGGTGAGCCGGGTCGGGGCGAGGGTGGTTCGCAGCATGGCCATGGCCTCGGGGCTCTGGCTCAATTGGTCTTGAACAAGGGATCCCGTGAGCCAGCGATTGCGCAGCGCCACTTTCAGGGCCAACGGCGCATCCATGGCCATAATATCCAGCATATCCGTGGTCGGGGCATCGAGCTTGGCCTTCAGCGGTTTGGCCCGGATCCGCATCAGGGCCTCGGCCAGAGCAACCACGGCCGTTTGGTCCGGCGGCATCGAGGCGTGGCCCCCAGGGCCGGTGGCGGTCAGCTTCAGACTGCCATAGCCTTTTTCCGTCACCCCGATCAGCGCCAGCGGCTTGCCGGTAACAGGGGCTTGATCGAGCACCAGCCCGCCTTCGTCGACGATCATCTCAGGGACGATTTTATTGGCCTTGAACCAGCGGGCGGCGGCCTGTGCGCCCGTTCCCCCCCGCTCTTCGTCGTGACCAAACACCAGATAAACCCCCCGCTGAGGGCGATACCCGCGTGCGAGCAAGCTTTCTGTGGCCTCCATCAGGGCGATGAGCGCGCCCTTATCATCCAGCGTGCCTCGGCCCCAGACCCGGCCCTCGGCAATCACCCCGTCAAACGGCGGATGGGTCCAGGCAGACAGGGTCTCAGGCGTCACCGGCACCACATCCTGGTGGGCCATCAGCACCAGCGGGGCCGCTTTGGGATCGCGCCCGGCCCAATGGAACACCAGCGTCCGTTCGGCAAGCCGGGTCAGCGTCAGGCTCGCATGGGTGCGCGGATAGGTCCGGGCTAACCACCCCTGAAAGGCGGTCCAGTGTTCGAGCCGATCTTCGGCGGGGTCCTGATGGCTGATGGTCTGAAACCGCACCGCCTCGGACAGGTTTCGGGCCGCCCTGACCGCATCAACAGCGGGGGGCTCAGGGGTTTGCATAAGGGATGGCTTGTTCGGCGCATCCCCAGAGAGAGTGTTGGCGGTGATCACGCCCACAAGGCCCACCAGCCCTACGCCAAGGATCGCCAGACTACGTGTGATGGCCTTGTGCATCCTATCCCCCCTATCGATGATCCGATCAGCCCGCGTGCAGGTTGGCCCACACCCCGGTTTCGGCAAAACGCGCAATCTGGTCGGTATAGGGCGCAAGGTTGAGCCCCTCGGACTGCGCCCAGTCCGGATTATAGTAGGTGTCGCTATAGCGATCGCCGCTGTCACACAGGATGGTGGCAATGGCCCCTTCGCGGCCCGCGGCCTTCATTTCGGCGGCCAATTGCAAAACAGCATAGAGGTTGGTGCCCGTCGAGCCGCCGACCCGACGACCCAAGACGCCGTTAAGCCAATGCATGGCGGCGAGGCTGGCGGCATCGGGCACCCGGATCATGCGGTCGATGACATCCGGCAGGAACGAAGGCTCCACCCGGGGACGCCCGATCCCTTCTATGCGGGACCCCCGGTCGCTGCGAAGGTCCCGTTGGCCGTTCTCATAGAAGGGCGCAAACACAGAGAATTCGGGGTCCGGGACACACAGGCGGGTCCGGGCAAACAGCTCGGGGTTATAACGGATATAGCGCCCGATCGTGGCCGAAGTGCCCCCTGTGCCCGCCGCGATCACCACCCAGTCCGGCACGGGATGGGCTTCACGCTTCATCTGGCTGAACAGGCTTTCGGCGATATTGTTGTTGCCCCGCCAGTCGGTCGCCCGTTCGGCATAGGTGAACTGGTCCATGAAATAGCCGCCGCGATCGCGGGCGAGCTTTTCCGCCTCGTCATAGATGGTACAGGCATCAACCTCGTGGCATTGGCCACCATAGAAGGCGACCTGAGCGATCTTGCTGCGGGCCACCCCGCGCGGCACTACGGCGATAAATGGTAAGCCCAGCAGTTGGGCGAAATAGGCCTCGGACACGGCGGTGCTGCCCGAACTGGCCTCGATGATGGTCGTGCCTTTGCGGATCTTGCCGTTGCACAGGCCATAGAGGAACAAGGAGCGGGCCAGACGGTGTTTCAGACTGCCTGAGGGGTGGGTCGATTCGTCCTTGAGATAGAGCAGAATCCCCGCAAGCCCAGGCAGGGTGACACGGATCAGATGGGTGTCGGCTGAGCGGTTGAAATCGGCCGCGATCTGCTCAATGGCCCCACAGACCCAGGCCCGGTCCGCCTCAGACAGCGACTCCCGGATCGGCTGGACAACAGGGGGATAGGCAGAAGCCGGGATCAGGGCGCTCATCGGTCACTCACGTCAGAAAATCTAATCTGTACCGGGCGCACAGTGGCCCAGACGGTGGGTTCAGAACAGCACACTTTCGCGTGAAAATCAGGCAAAAAGCACCTTTCCCTCGCGGCATCTGCGCCCTGTGCCCCTTGGCGATCCCGGCGGGTCGCGCTACCACTTCAGCACCGCTTTTCAGGAGAGCACTATGAGCGATTTGGCCACTGTGACCGACAAGATCCGCAACGCTGTCGGCGAGGCTTCGGGCCTTGGAAAGACCGTCAAGTTTGACTTTGGCGATGTCGGCAAGATCTTTATCGACGGGGCCAGCGTTCCCAACACCGTCACCAACGACGATGGCGAGGCTGATGCCACCGTCGTGATTTCGCTCGACGACCTGATGGCCATGGCCAGCGGCAATCTCGACCCAATGATGGCCTTTATGACCGGCAAGATGAAGATCCACGGCGATATGGGCGTGGCCCAGCGTCTGGCCCCGTTGCTGAAGGGCTGATCTGGCTTTTAAGCCAAAGGACGAACGCCTCTCCGGTCGGACCGGGGAGGCGTTTTGCATTGGAGGTTAGCGGGGGGCGGTTAGCGTGCCGCCGCCAGCACGTGATCGGCGACAAAGGGGTTGTCCTTGCGCTCCTGACCAAAGGTCGACATCGGGCCATGGCCGGGCACAAAGCGGACATCATCCCCGAGCGGCCAGAGCTTGGTGGTGATGGCGTTGAGCAGGTCCGCATGATTGCCGCGTGGAAAGTCTGTGCGCCCAATCGAGCCCTTGAATAAAACATCACCGACCTGGGCAAAGCGCGCTTCGCGGTGGAAGAAGATCACATGGCCAGGGGTGTGGCCGGGACAGTGATAGACCTCAAAGGTAGTGTCCCCGAGGGTGACTGTATCGCCGTCCTGGAGCCAGCGCGTGGGGATAAAGGTCTCTAACCCGCCGATACCATAGCGAAGGCCGTCCGCCGGGATGCGGTCGATCCAGAACTGGTCATCCGGGTGCGGCCCTTCGATCGGGCAGCCCGTCTTTTGCTGAAGCGCATTGGCGGCCCCGGCATGGTCGAGATGGCCGTGGGTGACCCAGATTTTTTCCAGCGTCAGGCCGAGCCGTGCCATCTCGGCCAGGATCGGGTCGATGTCCCCGCCCGGATCGATGATCGCGGCCTTGTTGGTGCGGGTGCACCAAACGATGGTGCAGTTCTGTTGCAGCGGTGTGACCGGGGCAATGAAGGCGTTGATCGGGGGGACAGCAGGGGACTGGGTCATAAATCCCTCTTAGATCAGGTGAGCGTTTGAGGGAATTCTCAAAACTGCCCTTAAATGCAAACGACCCGATGTTACCACCGGGCCGCTGCGAGATATCCCTTGAGGGGGGCTTATTTCACGTCATCGACGCCCTTGCCAAAGGCTTCCGCAGGAGAGGCGAGGTCGGTGTCCTCGTCGACATCGATGCCCTTACCGAGCTTGGAGTTCCAGAAGCCATAGGCGGCATAGATCACAGCCCCGAAGGCGGCATAACCCATCAAGAGGGTCAGAGGCAGGGTGTTGCCTTCCTGATAGTGTTTCCACATCGGCGCAAAGTTATTGAACGCCAGATAGAGACAGGCCGCGATCCCGAGGATCGCCGTGACAATCCCGCCCGGCACCTTGAACGGACGCTCAAGCTCCGGGTGGGTAATGCGCAGATAGACCACCGAGAAGCAGACGATCGAGAAGGCCAGAGCCGTCCCCAGCGACACGAGGTCACCCAGGATCGAGATCGGCAGGAAGGCCGCCGCAATCGAGATCAGCACACCCAGAAGGATCGTGCCAAGCCAAGGCGTACGGAACTTCGGATGGATGGTCGAAAAGACCTTGGGCAGCAGGCCGTCACGGGCCATGGTGTAGAAGATCCGGGTTTGACCGAACACCAGCACCAGCATCACCGAGCTCAGGCCGGTCACGGCCCCAATCTTGATCAGCAGGCTGATGGCGTTCATTTCGCCAGACGGGCTCCAGGGGGCAGCAAAATTAGCCCACTCCAGACCCATGCGGTCAATGGCCACGGCGATCGGAGCCGGGCTGGCCAATTCACGATAGGGCACAACCCCGGTCATGACAGCCGCCACGGCCATGTAGATCCCAGTACAGATCACCAAGGCGCCGAGAATACCAATCGGCACATCGCGCGAGGGGTTTTTCGCCTCGGCGGCGGCCGTCGAAACCGCTTCAAAGCCCACATAGGCAAAGAACACGATGGCCGCACCCCGAGCAATGCCGCCAAAGCCAAATCGATCTTCGCCCTCTGCCGGCGGGATGAACGGCACCCAGTTTTCCGGGTTGATGTAGGCGATCCCGACCGCAATAAACACCAGCAGCACGATCATCTTGATCACAACAATGGCGTTGTTGACGTTGGCGGATTCGCTGACGCCCATCACCAGCAGCAAGGTTACAGCCGCGATCCCGACAGCCGCCACGAGATTGAAGGTGCCAGTGTTGAGGATGGTCGTGGTGTAGACGTCGCCGGTTTTCTCGGTCAGGGCCTGAACCATGGGGGTGGCCCACATGGTGACGGTTTGACCCGCGACCTGCATTTCCGGAAGGGTTACGCCGAAATCCTTGAGCATACTGACGACATAGCCAGACCAGCCAACCGCCACGGTCGAAGCGGCGACGCCGTATTCGAGCACCAGCAGCCAGCCCATCACCCAGGCAAACACTTCGCCGAGCGTGCCATAGGCATAGGTATAGGCCGAACCGGACACCGGCATGGTCGAGGCCAGTTCCGCATAGCAAAGGCCCGCAAGGGCACAGGCGATCCCGGCCATCACGAACGACAGCATGATGGCGGGGCCGGCATGGGCCGCGGCAACCTGGCCTGTCAGCACGAAAATCCCGGCCCCGATGATGGCACCTACGCCAAGGCTGGTCAGGTTTAACGCCCCGAGTGAGCGTTTCAGCTCACTTTTGGCGGCCTCGGATTGAATCCGGGCAATCGACTTTTTCTGAAAAAGTCTGGACATTACGTTCCCCCTTGCCGGACCCTTCATGCGAGCCGGTCATTGATGGACAATCTCACTGAGGTTAGTGCTAGGTGCTTCCAGACGCAACCAGTCCTTTGTTGGCTTGACAGTATTCTTAAAAAAAAGTGACCGCTTCCGTGTCTTTTTTCCCGATTCACGACTGTTTGCCGGACTTGCTTCGCGCCCTGAGTGAACGGCCCTGCGCCGTTTTGGTTGCGCCGCCGGGTGCGGGTAAGACAACAGTTGTGCCGCTGGCCTTGGCGCAGACCGAATGGGCCGCTGGTCAAAAGATTCTGGTGCTCGAGCCCCGGCGACTGGCGGCGCGGGCGGCGGCGGCGCGTATGGCGGCAACATGCGGCGAAGCGGTCGGTCAGACGGTCGGGTTTCGCGTGCGCGGCGAAAGTCGGGTCAGCGCAAAAACCCGGATCGAAGTGGTCACTGAAGGCATCTTTACCCGCATGATCCTTGACGATCCGAGCTTGGATGGGGTGGCGGCGGTCCTGTTCGATGAATTCCATGAACGTAGCCTCGATGCCGATCTGGGCTTGGCCTTTGCCCGCGAAAGCCAACAGGCCCTGCGCGAGGATCTCAGGTTGCTGGTCATGTCGGCCACGCTCGATGGCACGCGCATCGCCGCCTTACTGGACAATGCCCCCGTAATCGAAAGCGAGGGCCGCGCCTTTCCGGTCGAGACTCGCTATCTTGGACGGGACCAGACCCTTCGGCTCGAAGACGACATGGTCCGGGCTATCTTTCGCGCCCTGCACCAGACCGACGGTTCGGTGCTGGCTTTTTTGCCGGGGCAGGGGGAAATCAAGCGGGTTGAAGAGCGCCTTCGGGATAAGGGCTTGCCCGATGGGGTCCAGCTCTGCCCCCTATACGGCGCGATGGATCCGGCAGCCCAAGATCAAGCGATCCGTCCCGCGCCGC
This sequence comes from Asticcacaulis sp., assembly GCA_036834925.1. Taxonomy (GTDB): domain Bacteria; phylum Pseudomonadota; class Alphaproteobacteria; order Caulobacterales; family Caulobacteraceae; genus Asticcacaulis. The sequence goes on along the minus strand of DAITMY010000017.1, from coordinate 3,739 downwards.
TGGGACAGCGCAAGATTGTTCTGGCCACCGCCATTGCCGAAACCAGCCTGACCATCGACGGTGTTACGGTCGTTGTGGATAGCGGCTTTGCCCGGGTGCCGCGCTATGATCCAGCGGCGGCACAGGTGCGCCTTGAAACCGTGCGGGTCACGCGGGCCGCCGCTGACCAGCGTCGGGGCCGGGCGGGACGGACCGCGCCGGGGGTCTGTTTTCGACTGTGGGATGCCGAGCAAGACCGGTCTTTGGTGCCCTTTATCAGTCCGGAAATCCTCAACACAGATCTGTCCCGGCTGGTGCTGGATCTGGCGCTGTGGGGCGCGCGCGATCCCGAGGGGCTGGCGTTTCTGGATTTGCCGCCCAAGGCCGCCCTTGCCGAAGCGCGGACCCTACTCAGGAGCCTTCAGGCGTTGGATGAGCAAGGGGGCCTAACGCCCCATGGCCACACACTGGCGCGCCTGCCACTGTCGCCGCGTCTGGCGCACATGCTGTGTGTGGCGGCGGATCTGGGTCAAGCCAGACTGGGGGCCGATATTGCGGCGCTGATGAGCGAGCGCGGTTTGGGCGGAACTTCAGCGGATTTGTCTACTCGCCTTTCGACCTTTCGCCGGGACCAGAGCGCCAAGGCTAAAACCGCCCGGCAACTGGCGACCGACTGGAGCCGCCTTGTCCAGGAGACACGCAAAGCGCAATCCGAAGACACCGGACGACCCACAGACTCTGAGGCCGCCCTGTTGTTGGCCGAGGCCTGGCCTGAGCGGGTGGCGCTGCCGCGTGCCGGCAAACCCGGCGCTTTTGTCATGGCCAATGGGCGCGGGGTGTTTGTCGAGCCCAGCGATGCCCTGGCCCGGGCTGAAGCCTTAGCTGTCGGCGATTTGGGGGGCGGCAGCAGTCAGGACCGGATCCTTCTGGCGGCCCCGCTCGATCCGGAGGCCCTGAAGACCCGGTTCAAGGACCGACTGGTGCGGCAGGAGACTATTACCCTCGATGATCAGGGGCGGGTTCGGGCGGTCTCGGAGCTCTGCCTCGGCAAACTCGTGCTCGAAAGCCGTCGCCTCGACAGTGTGACCCCGGCCATGCTGGCCGAAGCCCTGAAACAGGAGGTGCGGCGCAAAGGCCTGTCCGTCTTGGCCTTCGACGAGGACACGCAAAGCCTGCGCAGCCGGGTCGCGTTCTTGCGCGGCTTTGATCCGGAATGGCCGGATCTGTCGGATGCGGTCTTGATGGACCGTCTGGATGACTGGCTCACCCCCATTCTCGGCGGCATCAAACGCCTGTCGGATCTCAGCGATGGCACCCTTGCGGCGGCGATCGGGACCCTGATCCCGTGGAGCCTCAGCCAGTCTCTCGACAAGCTGGCCCCGGAGCGGCTTGCGGTGCCCACGGGGTCACGCCTTAGGATCGACTATGCTGCCGAAGGCGGGCCGCGCCTCGCGGTGCGGGTTCAAGAGCTTTATGGCCTCAAGGTCCACCCGAGCCTCGCGGACGGCAAGGTGCCCCTGACCTTAAGCCTTTTATCGCCCGCCCAGCGCCCTGTTCAGACGACCCGCGATCTGCCCGGCTTCTGGGCCGGAAGCTGGAAAGAGGTGCGCACCGAAATGAAGGGGCGCTATCCGCGCCACGTCTGGCCCGAAGATCCCGCCAACGCTGATCCCACCACCCGGGCTAAACCGCGGGGGACCTGAGGGGGAGATAAGGTCCATAGGTTGACACAGGCGCTCAAAGCCTTGACGCTGAAGACTTCTCAGAGGGGAGGACTTCAATGACCTATGTCGATGGATTTATCGCTGCGGTGCCGACCGCGAATAAAGACGCCTACCGCAAACATGCCGAAGCGTCGGCACTGATCTTCAAAGAGCACGGTGCGCTCAGTGTGGTTGAATGTTGGGGCGACGATGTCCCCGAAGGGAAGATCAACTCCTTTCACACGGCAGTCCTGCGCAAAGACGATGAAAGCATCGTGTTTTCTTGGGTCACCTGGCCCGACAAAGACACGCGCAATGCCGGTTGGGAAAAGATCATGGCAGATCCGCGCATGCAGCCAGACGCCAACCCCATGCCCTTTGATGGCAGCCGACTGATCTACGGCGGCTTTGAGATGTTGTCAGAAATCAGATAGTAGGACGCAAAAATCGGGCCGCCCACGCGAGAGGACGGCCCGTGGTTTTTCGCTCTGAGCAGACGGATTAGTCGCGCTTTTGCGGGATGGTCACGAACGGGGTCGCGCTGCCGGTCACTTGCGGCAGCTTGCCGTCCCACTTGTCCACGGCCCGCAGTTCGACGTAGCGCGGGCTCTGCGAGAGGGCTTCGTTGACGATGCGGATCGATTCGGCCTCACCTTTGGCCTTGGCGATCTGAGCGGCGGCTTCGGCTTCGGCCTTGGCGGCCAGGGCCCGGGCGGCAATCGCTTCTTGCTCCAGTCGGGTCTTGTTGTTGATCTGCTCCAGTACCGATTCCGGGTAACGGATCGAACCAATCCAATCGAGTTGGCTGACGTTGACGCCCAGCTTGCTCCACTTGGCATTGACCTGGGCAAAGGCGCGCTGGATCACCGCCTGGCGACCGCCGGAATAGAGGGTTTCCACCGGCACCTTTTCGGTTTCGGCGGCAATAGCCGAGCGCACATCGTTGCGGATCGGACCATCAAGCAACTGGTCAAACGATAGGCGATAGGTTTCAAACAGCTCGGGTGCGCTGGCAGCTTTCACTTGCAGAGTTACCGCCACATCGGCGGTCATAGGAAGACCCGTATTATCGCTGAACACGATTTCTTCGTTCTCATTGCCCCGCTCATCGGCCTCGCGGGTATAGGTATAGGTGCGCTGGATGACCGGATATTCGATGATCCGCTCGCCAATCCCGTTCAAATGCCATCCCGACCCCAGCGGTTCATCCTGAACACCGGCCAAAGGACCAAGGGTGCGAATTTTGACGCCGACATTACCCGGCTCAACGGTCTTTCCGAGTGCAAAGATACCTACGGCAACGGCCACGACGGCCGGGATAACAAAGCCCGCAAGCTTCGGATCAAGTTTAAGGTTCTGAAAAGACGTCGACATACTTACTCCCCATGTTTAGCGCTTATTACCAGCCCCTTGCTGACAAACGCTTAAGGTCATCACATCATATGGGAACGAAAACGCGTCTGTTGAGGGGGGATGGGGTGTTCACGGCGTTGGACACGAATATGTCATCCCAACAAACGGGTATGGGACAAGAGGCCACAGGGACGTGTCGTATGGCTGACACACAGGCCTGTCAGGTCTCAACGGGTCAGATAAAGAGGACTCGCGCATGACAATCAAACTTTGGAACGCATGGGCTGTCGGGGAGCAGATTACGCAATCTGTGCTGCTGGATGCCTCGGATCTGGCCCTGTTTGCCGAGGCCAGCGGCCATGCCGATCCGCGCTTCATGCCCGATTATGATCCCGACGGTGACGGGCTGTCCGAGGCCGAGGCCCCGTCGCTTTATCTGTTGTCGCTGTTCTCACGGGTGTTGTCAGACGCCTTGACCGGGCCGGGGACGCATATTCTGTCGGTTTCGGCGACCTTTAGTGGGGTTCTGCATCGTGGGGAGACTTTGCGGACGACCCTCACAGTGACGAAGGTGTCTTCGGATCGCAGTCTCGATCTGGACTTTACGCTCAGCGGCCCGCAAGGCCAGATCGGGGAAGGACACCTCAGCGTTCGGGGACCATCCCGCTGCCTGCCTGCGGCCCGGCCCGCGACGCCGCGTCATA
>DAITMY010000016.1:0-17125 GCA_036834925.1 Asticcacaulis sp. | reverse complement strand
GCGTATATCAGCGTAACCAAAGCATTCAGATCTGTCTGGCGCGCGCAGAGACAGGCCCCGACATCAGGACAGGAATATTTTACATGATCAATCCGTCTTTCGCGATGACCCGTGACGCGGGCTTAAAATCGTGTTCCAGCTATGCCGTTCTGGCGGGTTTGATCGGGACGCTGCTCGCGGCCCCGGCCTTCGCACAGACCCCAGCGCCCGCTCAAACCCCAGCTTCCGCTCAAACCCCAGCTTCCGCTCAAACCCCAGCTCCCTCTGGGCAAAAGGTTCAGGAAGTGACGGTTACGGCTGACCGACCGGTGATCCAGAACCGCATTGACCGTAAGGTTTATAACGTCGAACGTGATCTACAGAGCACTACGGGCACCCTGGCCGATGCCCTGAACAAGGTCCCATCGGTCAATGTCGATGTAGAGGGCAATGTCAGTCTTCGCGGTGAAGGGAGTGTCACCATTCTCGTCGACGGCAAGCCGTCGGCCCAGTTTTCCGGGGCCACACGGGCCGATGCCATTCAAGCTTTGGGTGTTGAGCAGATCGAGCAGATCGAAGTGATCACCAACCCGTCGGCGGCGTTCCGCCCGGACGGGGCCGGGGGCGTAATCAACATCGTCACTAAGAAAAACCGCCAGAAACGCAGTTCTTCGACCCTTCGCCTGAACTATGGCGACGAGGGCCGCTCTGTGGCGACCTTGTCCGGATCTTGGACGGACAAGGGACTTAATCTTTACGGTTCACTCGGCTACCGCCATGGGCGCCGCAAGTTTGAAAGCGATGTGGATCGCACTCGCATCGATCCCGTCACCAAGCTGTCGAATCGGGCGCTGCAAAGCAACCGCGCCGGGGGCACTCGCGACGTCTACACCTATCAACTGGGCGCGGACTATAACCTGACGCCGGAAGCCAAGGTGGGCCTGAGCGTCAATGGCAATACCCGTGAAGGGCCGGGCGCGTCGTTCGAGACCAACCAGTTCTTTGACAATAGCCGGATCCTGACCCGCAGCTTCAACCGGGCGGTTACGTCGGTGGGCGATAACGAAAGCCTCGGTGTGGCAGCCTATTACGAATACACCTTCAAGCGTCCGGGTGAAAAGCTGCGCCTCGACCTGCGCCGCAGCCGCTCCGAAGACATGGAAGACCGGATCTATCTGACCCGCAATATCCTTCCAGTGGCGCCGGACTCAGCCCAGCGCTTGTTGGAGCAGCGCGAAGATGACAGCATCAGTGTCAGCTTTGACTATACGCGCCCGATGGACAATGAGCGTTTACTTGAATTGGGCGTAGACTTTGACGTTTTAGATAATCTTTATGACTACCGCGTCAGCAACCGCGATCTGCTCACCGGTCAGGATACGACCGACTCCCGCCTGACGAATTTCTTTGAATACGAGCAGCGCACCCAGGCGGCCTATGTCACCTATCAGTGGAAGGCCGGGGACTGGACCTTTATGCCGGGCGCTCGGTATGAAAGCACCCGCATCCGCACCAACCAGCGCACCACCGGCCAGCGCACCTCGGATACCTATGAGTATCTGCACCCCTCGCTGGCGGTTGGCTATACCCTGTCCGATACGCAAAAGCTGCGGGCCAGCTATTCGCACCGCGTTCGCCGTCCGGGTAACCGCGAGCTGAATCCGTTCCCGTGGAATCTCGATGCCCAGCGCATCAGCACGGGTAACCCGTTCCTGAAGCCGCAAGAAACCGACTCCTTCGAACTGGGCTATGAGCATGTGGTCGGTCGGACCTTCTATAACCTGACCGCCTATGCCCGTAAAAACACCAACAGCATCACCTCGCTCAGCAGCTTTAATGCTGATGGCGTCCTCGTGACCAAGCCGGTCAATACCGGCAAGAGCAATGCCGGGGGCCTTGAGTTTGTGGTCAATGGCCGCCTGTCGCCCAAGCTGTCCTATAACGTCAACGGCGGTCTCGGATACTATGAAATCAATGCGCAGAATCTCGGGATCAACAAGGTCCGCAAGGGTGTACTGCCGACCGTTCGCACTTCATTCGACTATAAGCCGACCGATAAGGACACGATCCAGCTCAGCGGCTTCTATATGGGCGAGCGCAAGACCGCTGACGGCAAGACCAAGTCGATGACCAACGTCAACATCGGCTACCGTCACCAGGTCGATAGCACCTTTGCGATTGTCTTTACCGGATCGGACATCTTTAACGGATCGCGCTGGAGCTCGGTCATTGATACGCCGGAGCTGAAAGAAGACGCTGAGCGCAAATTCCGCGGTCGCTCGTTCTTTATCGGCATCACCAAGACCTTTGGGGCTGAGCCGCGCCGTCGTCCGGGCCAGAGCGGCTTCGAGTTCGAGCGTCCCGAGACGGAATAAGCGGTTCAAGGATTTCTGGGGCGGCCCTTGCTATAGTGTTATGAAATAACATATAGCGGGTCTGCCTCAGAGGTTCCATGACCGATCAAAACCCTTCTGCCCCCACAGCCAGCCGCCTGTTCGATGGTCTCGCCATCGGTCTGTCTGGCCTTTGCCTGTTGCATTGTCTGGTGCTGCCGGTCGCAGTCGCCGCCTTACCAGCCCTGACCGTCTTTGCGGGCGAGGGGGTGCATATGGCCATGATCCTGCTGGCCGTCCCTTTGTCCGTCCTGGCTTTGGTCAGCCATGGCGGGTGGCGGCGCTGCGGGGTTGTGATGCTGGCGTTTCTGGGGCTTGGCCTGATGGGCGCGCCTTTGCTGGCCGAGTTTATCCCCTTTACCCTGACCCTGCCGGATGCGGGGGTGACCGTGACCCACGAGAGGCTGGTCCAGTCGGAGACCGTCCTGACTGTGTTGGGCGCGAGCCTCTTAGCGGCGGCGCATATCCTCAATTGGCGGCTGGGTCGTAAGGCCTGAAACCTAGGACGGGTCCGACGCCTTGGGCGGCAAGGGCCGGGTCAGGATAAAGGTCGCGGATCCACACAGCACCAGCGCCTGAATGATCAGCACATAGGCGGGGACTTTAAGCATCGCGCTGAGCGCTAGGGTGGCGACCATCACGCTGACCGACACGATCTTGACCCGACGGCTCAAGGCCCCGTGCTGATTCCAGTCGGCGATCATCGGCCCAAACCGCTTGTGGGTGATCAGCCAATGATGCAGACGCGGGGACGAGCGGGCAAAGCAAAACACCGCCACCAACAGAAACGGCGTCGTCGGCAACAGCGGCAAAAACGCCCCGGCTATCGCGAGGCCGACCATCAGCAGGCCGATCAGCCGCCATACCCAAGCGATTGGCGAGCGCCTTACCGTGGCGTGCGCGCGCGAAGTCGACTCGGGGTCAGACGCAGGTTGGATCATGACCTGAGAATGCGACTGATTTTTTCTTATGGCAAGCCTTTGGTCCCGCCCTCAGGCCGCGCCTTGCCCATTACTTGGCCCATCAAATGCCCGGCATAGGGTGGCCATCACCTCGGACGCCGCCGGATTGCTGATCCGGTAATAGATGGTCTGGGCCTCGCGTCGGGTGTCCACCAGACCCTCAGCGCGCATCCGCGACAGATGCTGGGACGTCGCCGATTGACCCAGCCGGATCAGGGCCGACAAAGCGCTGACGCTCTGTTCGCCCTGACCCAGTTTGCACAGGATCATCAGCCGGGGCTCGTTGGCCATCAGCTTGAGCAGGCGGGCCGCGTCCCGCACCCGGGGCTCAAGCTGGGCACCGGGCGGCATGATATCCGAGGCCGGGCTCATGGCTCCGCTCCTTCCGTTTCCGGGGTTTCGGTCGAGGTATGGATCCGGCCTGTCCGCGCGTACTGATCTGATCGCAGCACCACATAGATCGCCGGGATCACCAGCACCGTCAGCAGGGTCGAAGACAGCAAGCCGAACAAGAGCGAAATCGCCAGCCCTTGGAAAATCGGGTCGGTCAGGATCACCGCCGCGCCGATCATCGCCGCCAGCGCCGTCAGCAGGATCGGCTTGAAGCGGGTGGCCCCGGCCTCCAGCAGCACCTCTTGCAAGGTCCGCCCTTCGGTCTCGGCGTGGCGGATAAAGTCCACCAGCAGGATCGAGTTGCGCACAATAATCCCCGCCAGGGCAATAAAGCCGATCATCGAAGTCGCCGAGAACGGCGCATCAAACAGGATATGGCCGAACACGATGCCAATTAAGGTCAGCGGCACCGGGGTCAGGATGACGAGCGGCAGTTTGAAGCTTTTGAACTGCCCCACCACCAAGACATAGATCCCAAACAAGGCGACCATGAACGCGGCCCCCATGTCGCGGAAGGTCACCCAGGTGATTTCCCATTCCCCATCCCACAGGATGGTCGGGCGGGTTTCGTCGTCCGGTTGGCCATTGAGCCGGATTTCAGGGCGGGGCAGGGTGCCCCAATTGGCGGCCTTGACGGCATCGCCCACGGCCCCGAGGCCATAGATCGGCGCTTCATAGTCTCCGGCCATTTCGGCGAGGATCATTTCCACGTCTCGGCCATCGCGGCGGAAACGGGCGAGGCTCGACTGGGTGCGGGTCTGGGTGGTGATCTCCCCGAGGCTGATCAACTGCGCGCCGGTCGGTCCCATGGCTGTGGCCACGGGCATGGCCATGAATCCCGCATCGGGGGTGCGCGCGCTCTGGGGCAGACGCACCGCGATTTCGAGCGGCGGGGCGCCGTCCTGACGGGCGCTGTAGCCAATCACTTGACCGCGCAACACGGTCGCCAGCGCCGCCTTGGTCTCGCCTTCGTTGACGCCCAGGCTTTCGTGGCGCGCCCGGTCCGGCAGGATATCGAGGCGCGGCGCGGCCACCCCATAGGAGTCGTCCACATCGACAATGAACGGAACGCTCTTGAAGATCGCCTTGAGCTTATCGGCCACGGCCAAACGGGTCTGGGCGTCGGGGCCATAGACCTCCGCCAGCAAGGTGGCCATCACCGGCGGTCCCGGCGGCGCTTCAACCACTTTTAGCACACCGCCCGCAGGCAGAGGCACGGCCTTGAGCCGCTCACGCAGATCAAGCGCAATGGTATGGCTGGCGCGCTTACGATGATGCTTAGCCGCCAGGATCACGTTCAGATCGCCCTGTTCGGCCCCGTTGCGGAAGTAGTAGTGCCGCACCAGACCGTTGAAATTGAACGGGGCCGAGGTTCCGGCATAGCTGTCGATGGCTTCGACTTCTGGCACTTCGGTGGCGATGCGGGCGGCCTGATTGAGCACGCGCTCGGTGGTTTCAAGGCTTGTCCCCTCGGGCAGATCCGCCACGACCTGCAGCTCGGACTTGTTGTCGAACGGCAAGAGCTTGACGGTCACGGTCTTGGTCCCGAACAGGGCCATCGACACCAAGGTGGCCACACCCACCCCGATCAGGAAGCGCCAGGCCGTGCCTTTGTCGCGGATGACGGCGGCGGCCACCCGGCGATAGACCCGCCCGATAAAGCCTTCGTGGTCGTGGCTATGACCATGGCCTTCGCCCCCCGCCAGCGCCTTGCGGGCAAAGCGGATCATCAGCCAGGGCGCAATCACCACGGCGACAAAGAACGAAAAGATCATTGCCGCCGAGGCATTGACCGGGATCGGAGCCATATAGGGGCCCATCAGGCCGGACACGAACAGCATCGGCAACAGCGCCGCCACCACCGTCAGGGTGGCGATAATGGTGGGGTTGCCGACCTCGGCCACGGCGTCGATGGTGGCCTGATGGCGGCTGCGCCCATCGTTCATGCCCCAGTGGCGGGCGATGTTCTCGATCATCACGATCGCATCATCCACCAGAATGCCGATGGAAAAGATCAGGGCAAACAGGCTGACCCGGTTGATGGTGTAGCCCATCAGTTTGGCGGCAAACAGCGTCAGCAGGATAGTGGTCGGGATCACCACGGCGGTGACCATGGCCTCGCGCCAGCCGATGGTAAAGCCGATCAGCACCACGATCGATACCGTGGCTAAGGCGAGGTGGAACAGAAGCTCATTGGCTTTTTCGTTGGCACTTTCGCCATAATCGCGGGTGACATCGACTTGGACCGTATCAGGGATCAGCGGTCCCTTGAGCGCGTCGAGCCGCTCAAGTACGGCATGAGAGACGACCACCGCATTGGCGCCGCTGCGTTTCGCCAGCGCCAGGGACGCCGCCGGCGTTTGCCGCCAGACGCCATCCGCATTGTGCGAATAACGCCAGACACGCGCCTGATCTTCGCGCGGGGCCTGAACCACCCGCGCCACATCCTGGATCAGCACCGGCTGACCGCTGAGGGACGGGACCTGAAGCTGACCGATATCGGCGGCGCTTTGCAGGCTTGATCCGGCGCGCAGCCGCACGGTTGCGTCGTTCTGGCGGACGCTATCGGCGGGCATGGCGGTATTGGCGGCCTGAAGGGTCTGAGTCAGGGCACTTAGCGTCACACCCCGCTGGGCCATACGCGCGGCATCAGGCTCGATCCGAAGCTCTTCGGGGCGGCCCCCGACAATAAAGGTGCGCCCGACATTCTCGACCTTGGTCAGTTCGGTCTGTAACCGCACGGCCAGATTATAGAGCGCAGTATCCGAAAGATTATCCCCGACCCCCGGCTTGGGCGACAGGGTCAGAACCAGGCTCGGCACATCGTGGATGCCGCGCGTCTGGACCATCGGTTCCGGGATCCCACGCGGCAGGCGCATGGCCTCGGCCTTGAGCTTTTCGTGAATGCGCACGGCGGCCGCATCCGGGTCGGTCCCGACCTTGAACCGGGCGGTGACCAGAACCTGATCGTCCTGGATGAAGCTATAGACGTGGTCCACGTCGCTGGTGCTTTTCACAAGGCTTTCCAGCGGCTTGGCAATCTGTTCGACGGCATCGTCCGCCGACAGGCCGGGGGCGCCCACCATGATATCGACCATGGGCACGCTGATCTGGGGCTCTTCTTCACGCGGGATGGTCAAGGTGGCGAGCGTGCCGACCATCAGGGCGACGATCAGAAACAACGGCGTCAGGGGTGATTTCAGTGACGCCTTGGTCAAAAGGCCTGACAGGCCCAGTGACATTTTCGACGTTTTTTTGGGATCAGAGGCGCTCATGCTTAGTTCGCCTTCTTCTGGGCGCCATAGGCCATGACCCGATCCCCGGCCCGAAGGCCGCTGAGGATTTCAATCGATCCCCCCATCGCTTCGGGGGCGGTCTGAACCGTCGTTCCAGCACCGTATTGTTCTTTTGCACAAGCTGAACATAGCTCAGGCCATAGCGGCGGGTGACAAACCGTTCGGGCACGGCAATGCCGGTCCGGGTGCCGGTCCCAAACCGGGCGGTGACCGTTTCCCCAAGGCTCAAGGCGTCAAGACCCGACGGGGTCACATCGATGCGGATCTGGCCCGAGGTCAGGGCCGGATAGATCTGGCTGATCTGGCCGCTGCTGGCTTGATCGCGGGCGCTCAGGTCCACGGCCTGACCCGGTTGCAGGCTGCTGCGGAAGGCTTCGGGCAGGGTAAAGCGGACGACGCGAGGCCCGGCGGTGATCGTCGCCACCGATTGGCCCGGCATGACCACAGCCCCTGCGGGCACGTCGGCACGGATCACCTTGCCACTGGCCGGAGCGAGGATCGCGCCTTGATTGTCGAGGGTCGAACTGGCGGCACTCTGCGCCTTGGCCGCCTTGACCTGGGCCTCGGCGGCGCGCGCCATGGCCAGATCCTGATCGAGACGGGCTTGGGAGACGATGCCCTTGTCAAACAAGGTCTGGGTCCGTTTCAGCATGGCCCCGGCGCGGGCAGCCTCGGCCTCGGCGGCGGCCACACTCGCCCCAGCGGCGGCGGTCTGAAGGCCCAGCCGTTCGTCGCGCACAAAGCCGATCACCTGACCCTGGGTGACCAGATCGCCCTCGCGCACGGTCAGGCGCTCCAAGACGCCCGAGATCCGGGCCACGGCCTCTCCGCTGTCCCGGGTCGTCATGATCCCGGCCACCGGACGAAGGTCCGATAGCGGTCCCGCTTGAACCGTCAGGATTTCGCCCTGAGCGGTCTTGGCTTTGCGCGGCACGTCCGGGGCGTGATCGCAGGCGACAAGGCCCAGCGGGAGCAGGGCCACGACGGCCAGGGATGTCATCAGGGATCGGGTCATGGTGGGCCTCAGAAACCATCGTGCAAAAGAACATTTGCACATTATGTAAAACTTATATAAGAATGTTCTTACAAATGGTCAAGCCGTGATGCCGCCTGAAGACGGCCAGGCTCTGGAGGAAACATGACCGCTTCGAAAAAACCGCACGTTGTTGTCCTGGGGGCCGGTCTCGGAGGTTCCATGGCCGCTTTCGAGCTTCATCAGCACCTCGGACGACGCATCAAGATCAGCGTCGTCAACAAGGGCAGAACCTATCAGTTCGTGCCCTCCAACCCATGGGTTGCGGTGGGCTGGCGCAAGCCCGAAGCCCTGACGGTCGAGCTGGGCCCGGTGATGGATCGCCTCGGGATCGATTTCTACCCACAAGGGGCCGCGTCTTTGGTGCCGGGCGAAAACTATCTCCATCTCAACGATGGCAAGATCCTGCATTATGACTATCTGCTGATCGCCACCGGGCCGGATCTGGCCTTTGATGAGATCGAAGGGCTAGGGCCGCAAGGTCATACCCAGTCGGTCTGCTGGCTCGATCATGCCACCGAAGCCGGCAAGGCCTTTGATGAGCTGGCCCAAAACCCGCGCCCGATCGTGGTGGGGGCCGTCCAGGGCGCGTCCTGTTTTGGTCCGGCCTATGAATTTGCCATGATCCTCGATACCGAGCTGCGTAAGCGCAAGGTCCGCGACCGGGTGCCGATGACCTTTGTCACCTCTGAACCCTATGTCGGTCACCTGGGCCTCGACGGGGTCGGTGACACCAAGGGTCTGCTCGAAAGCGAGATGCGTAACCGCCACATCAAGTGGATCACCAACGCCAAAGTTAAGTCAGTCGAGGCGGGCCTGATGCACGTCGAAGAGCTGAACGACGACGGCTCACACAAGGCGGATCACGATCTGCCGTTTGGCTATTCCATGATGCTCCCGGCGTTCCGAGGCGCGCCGGTGGTAATGGGCCATGAGGGGCTGACCAATCCGCGCGGGTTCATCCTAATTGACGAGCACCAGCAGAACCCGACCTATCGCAATATCTTTGCTCTCGGGGTCTGTGTGGCCATCCCGCCGATGGGCAAGACCGCTGTCCCCGTCGGGGTGCCCAAGACCGGGTTCATGATCGAATCCATGGTCACGGCCATCGTGCATAACCTCAAGGATATCCTCGACAACAAGGCCCCGACTCACAGAGCCACCTGGAATGCCATCTGTCTGGCGGACTTTGGTGACGGCGGTGTGGCCTTCTTTGCCCAGCCCCAGATCCCGCCGCGCAACATCAACTGGTCCGCTTCGGGCAAATGGGTGCACCTCGCCAAGGCCGCCTTTGAAGCCTACTTCATCGGCAAGGTCCGCAGCGGCAAGAGCGAACTGTTCTTCGAAAAAATGGCCCTGGACATGCTGGGTGCCCACAAACTCAAACCGGAGTGAGACTCATGACCGTAGAACGCGCTGTATTCAGCTTTGCTGGGCTGATCACCCTCGTCAGTGTCGCCCTGACGATTTATGTGCATCCGTACTTTATGGTGTTGACGGTGTTCGTTGGGGCCAATCTGTTCCAGTTCGGCTTCACCAAATTCTGTCCGGCGGCCATGCTGTTCAAGAGGCTTGGCCTGAAAACCGAGGCCCAGGTCCAGGCTCAGCGAGAGGCCGCCCAGGCCTAGGCTTTAGTCCGGCGTACCCAAGGTGACGGGCGTGGCGGGCAGGGGCGGTTTTCTGAAGAACCTGAATTTCTTCAGTACGATCTTCACGGCTTCCCAGTGAATGCCCGCCATCACCTTGAGGCCCAGCAGTGGGATGGCCCAGAAAGCCCGCATCAGCGCGCTGTCACTCAAGACCTTTCGCGTCCCCTGAAAGGCGGCGACCAGCAAGCTGCCCTCGGCATCGTGGGTGTCGATATAGAGCCCGACCTGATCGCCCGGCGGGCTGAGGCGGAAATGATAGCGCAGGCCCATGGGCATGAAGGGCGAGACGTAGAACACCTTGTCGCAGCTCTGGCGCAGGACCTCGGCTTGCCTCTCCCCGTCTTGTCCTTCTGGAACCGGGATCAGATAGCTGTGCATCTGGCCAAAGGTGTTGCGCACCTCATACAGGATCGCCAGCAGGCCGCCATGCGGGCGGTAGATGAAATAGACGCTGAGCGGATTAAACCCATAGCCTAGGACCCGGGGCATGGTCAGCAGCCGGATGGCCCCCACCGCTCGCTCATCCAGCCCAGCCGCCCGGATCTCGGCCTCGACATAGGGCCGCAAGGGCGAGCCATCGCGCGGGCCGTGATCCTTTTGATACAGGCTAAACAGGTTAAAGCGGTTCATACTAAGCGTGCGTAAGCCCAAGGGTTTAAGGCCGTCGATCTGATCGAGATCCACCAGCAGCATAAACATGCGGTATTTCAGGCTATGCAGACGCGGCCGCAGACGCTTGTGCCAGACCGGCCCGGTATAGAGCCCGTTCTCGGGGAAACTGGCCCCCTCTGGGCGGTCTGCAACCGTCTTTTGCATTATCCCATCGCCTTGCGGGTGTCGGAGGCTTCAAACTGAAGCGGCAGACGCTGGGACGGCGCGAGGCCCCGGACGATCCGGCCCGAGTCGTTGGCCACAGACCACGGACGGCGCATGCCGCCCAGATCCTCGGCCACCGCCAAGCCCGCCTGAAGGCCATCCTCGTGGAAGCCCGCTCCGAACCAGGCTCCACAGTACCAGACCCCGCCGACGCCCTGAAGCGACCAGAGCTGTTCCTGGGCCAAAATCGCGTCTCGGGTAAAGGTCGGATGGGCAAAGGTTTGCGTGCGGATGATCTTGGCCGGATCAATCGGGCGATCCGGATTGAGCGTGACCAGCAAGGGCTCAGGCGTGGTCAGGTTCTGGAGCTTGTTCATCCAATAGGTCACGCACAGAGGCGCCGACGGTTCGGCCTTGACGCTGCCGACATAGTTCCAGCTCGACCAAGCGGCCTTGCGCACCGGCATCAGCCGGGTGTCGGTATGCAGCACAACCGTGTTCGAGCTATAGCCGATCGCACCCAACAGCCGGGTTTCCGCCTCCGTCGGGTTTTCAATCATGGGCAGGGCCTGATCGGAATGGGTCGCAATGACCACCTGATCAAAGCGGCGAGTCTGGCCCCGGACATCGGTCAGCACCACCCCGTCGCTGGTGCGGGCAATGCGGACAATCGGGGCGGCCTCTTCGATCCGGGCGCGACCGGTGGCTAGCATCGCGTCTTTGATCTTGCGCACATAGCTGCGACTGCCGCCTGTGACCGTGCGCCATTTCGGCCGCCCGGTCAGCTTCATCAGGCCGTGGTTCTCACAAAAGGCGATAAAGGCCTTGATCGGATATTGCCGGACTTCCCCGGCGGATGTGGACCAGATCGCCGCCGCCTGGGGCAGCATATGGTCGCGGATAAAGGCCTCGCCATAGCCAAACCGCGCCAGATAGTCCCCGAGGCCCATGTAGGGATCCTCAAGCGTGGCCAAACTGGCCGGAGCCTCGCGGTAAAACCGTAAGATATCGGCCACCATCGACACGAACCGGGGCCGCAAGACATTGTAAGGCTGGGCCAGCAAGGCCTGAAGATTGCTGCTGGCATATTCAAAGGCGCCATTGTCCACCGACACGCCGAACGACATGTCCGACTGCTCGGTCTCGACCCCCAGATGGGCAAACAGGGCCGTCAGATTAGGATAGCAGGGCGTGTTGTAGACAATAAAGCCCATATCGACCGGTACAGAGCCTTGCCCCGCCGGAGCATCCGTCGTGAAGCTGTGCCCGCCCAAACGCGGCTCAGCTTCGAACAGGGTCACATGATGCGTCTGGCTGAGCAGCCAGGCGGCCGACAGACCTGAAATTCCGGCCCCAACAACCGCGATGCTGAGCGGACCTGCTCGGGGGGCGTCATAGCCCAGAGTGTTAGGGTCTGGACGATACATGGCGGCCTCCCGTTGGTCGTCGGTTGTATATCTTAAACTGTTCTCTATGTTTACGGCGAAAGACCTGGCACAGATCAGGGGCTTTGGGCGACCCTTTTGGGTTCGGAGCGTAGCGTGTCGTCGTCAAGTTTGGTTCCCGATGTGTGGGGCCGAAATGTCGGGCCGCTTGACCGAACGGGCTTCGTCATGACGTGCCTCAACAGACGTGCCTGCCCCGCCAGCCTCGCCGCCGATCCTGGATAACCCACATGGCCCGTGTGTGATCTGTTCGAGCGCAACCCCCGTAGAAAGGGTATGAATGCGACAGAGTGTCACAATATGGCGTCTACCAAGTCCCCCATGGCTCGGGGTTCTGAGACCAAGTCTGTCCGCGCCGGCGTGCCTGCCCCGACCGTGGGGTGGTCAATGACGGTGGGGGGATTGGACACAGAAGCCCTGCCCAAGGATCCGGCATCCCTGATTGTCCGGATCTCAACCCACCAGGATCGGGCGGCGTTTGCGGCGCTCTTTAGCCACTTCGCCCCCCGGGTTAAGGCCTATCTGATCCGCCTGGGGACGGTCCCGACTCAGGCCGAAGACCTGGCTCAAGAGGCTTTGTTGTCTGTATGGCGTAAGGCATCCTATTACGACCCCAGTCGTGCCGGCGCCTCGACATGGATTTTCACGATCGCGCGCAACCTACGTATCGATGCGCTGCGTCGGGAAAAGCGGCCGGATCTCCTTCAGGAAGACCCGTTGCCGCCTGCAGAAATACCCACGGCGGACGCCTTAGTCGAGGCGGACCAGCGCGATAACCGCATCCGGATCGCCCTGACCAGTCTCTCACCCGAGCAAGCCGAGGCGGTTCGTCTGTCGTTCTTTGAGGACGCCCCTCATTCTGAAATTGCCGAGCGGCTAAACATTCCGCTCGGTACCGTTAAATCCCGCCTGCGACTGGCGATGATCCGTTTGCGTGCTGCGTTGGAGGACAAGCTGTGATCCCCCATCATCATCCTTCTGAACTGACCTTGATCGATTACGCCCGGGGCAACCTGTCCTTTGGCCACAGCCTTGTCATTGGGGCCCATCTGGAGTCCTGTGCCGCGTGTCGTGAGGCGGCAGATCAGTTGTCTTTTGTGGCAGACAGTGTGGCGGGGGCCTTCCTCGACGACGAGATGCCTGTGGCTATGGCTGATGAGGCTCTAGCCTATGCCTTGGCCCGGATCGAGCGCCCGCTGCCCTTGGCCGCAGAGCCGGCAGCCGGTCTTTCGGCCTCCGAAACTAAAGCGGTTGAGGTCCCGGCTTTCCTCGAAGGCATTCGCCTTCCGGCGGGTTTGGATGTGTCTACGCTGGGTAAGCGCCATTGGGCTGCTCCGGGCGTTTGGATTGCGCCGATTGGTCCGATGAAGCCGTCGGACGGCTCGCGCCTCTATCTCATGCGGGTTGCGCCAGGCATGAAGATGCCGCGTCATGACCATAATGGCACCGAGCGTACGTTAGTGCTCAAGGGGAGCTTCTCAGATAATACCGGGACCTACCGGTGTGGCGATCTGGCTGAGCTCGACGAAGGCCATGAACATTCACCGCATATCGGCGGCGATGAGACCTGTATCTGTCTGATTGCTTCGGACGGTCCGCTGCGGACCCGTACGCTGATCGGCCATCTGTTGCGTCCCTTTACACACATCTGATGCCCTGAGGGCTTCAAGGAGCGACGGCCATGATCAAGTCTCTGTTCGCCTACGCCAGTACTCTCCTGACCTTTGTGGTGGTTGATTTTGTCTGGCTCGGTCTGATGTCGCCGATCTTTTATCGCCCTGCGATGGGAGATCTGTTGGCCGCTCAGTTCCGGCTTCTGCCAGCCGTCGTCTTCTATCTCCTGTATGGGTTCGGGCTCTGGTTTTTCGGTGTGCGCCCAGCCTTGGACAGCGGTCAGTGGCACACCGCCTTGGTTTTTGGCGTGCTGCTCGGTCTGTTTGCCTATGGGACCTATGACTTGACCAACATGGCTACGCTCAAGCAGTGGCCGCTCAAGCTGGCGGTCGTTGACATGGCTTGGGGCGCGCTGCTGAGCGGCATCGCCTGTACGGCAGGGTTCTTTCTGACCCGAATGCTGTTCAAGGGCTGACCCTCCAGGGCATCTGATATATTCTTAGTTCAATGTGGCACGGGAGAGAGGGCTCATGACACACAGCATGACAGCGGAAAAGACTATGGATGCCGGGTGGTCAAACCTGCGCGATCTTCCCGCGGCCTTTCAGTCCAGCCTCAAACTACTCAAGCAGAATTGGCGGCGTGGAACGCTGACCTTTGTCCTGCCTAATGGTCGCGAGATTCACGTCAGCGGTTTTGAACCCGGCCCGGATGCCCGGATCGAGGTTCGGGATTACCGGTTTGTTCGCCGGGTTCTGTCCTCGGGGGACATCGGTTTCTGCGAAGGCTATATGGCCGGGGAATGGGATACGCCCAATCTTGCGGCTGTGCTCGAAGTGTTCAGCCTCAATCTGGATCGACTGCGCCGTCTGCTGGCGGGTGGCCCGGTTATGCGCTTCATTAATGCGCTGATCCATATGGGCAATGCCAATAGCCGTGAAGGCTCAAAGCGCAACATCTATGCGCATTACGATCTTGGCAATGCCTTCTATTCGAGCTGGCTTGACGAAAGCATGACCTATTCGTCGGCGCTATTTGAAACACCGGATCAGCCGCTGAGTGCCGCGCAACGAAATAAATACGCGGCACTGGCCCGGTCGATGGATCTTCAGGCCGGTCACAGCGTGCTTGAAATCGGCTGTGGCTGGGGCGGCTTTGCCGAGTTTGCGGCCCGTGAGGTCGGGGCCCAAGTGACAGGCATCACCATTTCCCCGGCCCAGTTTGACTATGCCCAGGCCCGCATGGCCAAGGCGGGTCTTTCGGACAAGGTGACAATCCGCTTGGTGGATTATCGCGACGTCACCGGCCAGTTCGACCGCATTGCCTCGATTGAAATGTTTGAAGCTGTCGGCGAGGCCTATTGGCCGGTCTATTTCGACAAGGTTCGCAGCCTGCTGAAGCCGGATGGTCAAGCTGGGCTTCAGATCATCACCATTGACGACGCCCTGTTTGAAACCTACCGCAAGCGCTCTGATTTCATTCAGAAATACATCTTCCCCGGCGGGATGCTGCCGAGCCCCTCCAAGCTTGAGGCGGTGACCCGCAAATCTGGACTTGAGATCGCCGGACAGCAGGCTTTTGGTTTGCATTACGCGGAAACGCTCAAGATTTGGGCCGAACAATTTAGCCAAGCCTGGGCCAACGGACAGATCACCGGCTTTGATGAGTCGTTCCGTCGCCTATGGCTGTTCTATCTCGCCTATTGCGAAGCCGGGTTCCGCACCAAGCGCACCGACGTGGTCCAGATCAGCCTCAAGCCCGCTTAAGCCGCTTTTGATCCGCGCGACCCAAACGCCTCTTCTTCAGCCTTTTGCAAGGCCTCAAAGAAGGCTGTGACTTCGCGGGTCAGCGTATCAGACAGGGTTGTGAGGCTGTCGGATTGCTTTAGCACGTCGACTGACGTCTTGTCCGTGCGGGAAATGCTGTCGCTGACGTGCGCGATATTGGTAGCGACCTTGCCAGAACCAACAGACGCTTGGTTGATGTTGTTGGCAATTTCCTGAGTGGCCGCGCTCTGCTCTTCGACGGCGGCGGCAACCATGGTGGTCATGTTTTCGACTTCAACGGTCGACTCGGCCATTTTCTCAATCGACTGAACCGTGGACTGGGTCGCGGCTTGGATTTCAGCAATCTGGCGGCTGATGTCTTCGGTGGCCTTGGCGGTCTGACCGGCCAGTTGCTTGACCTCACTGGCCACCACCGCAAAGCCCTTGCCCGCATCGCCCGCGCGGGCGGATTCGATGGTGGCATTCAGCGCCAGAAGGTTGGTCTGAGCCGCGATTTCCTGGATCAAAGCCACGACGGCGCCAATCTTGTTGGCGGTTTGAGCGAGGGTTTCCGTCTGCTCGCGCGACTGCTGGGCGATCTGATTGGACTGACGCACCACAAGGGCCGCGGCATTAACCTGACCGGCGATTTCTTGTATCGATTTGGTCAGTTCTTCAGTCGCCGCCGCGACCGACTGCATATTGTTGGTCGTGTGGTCCGAGATATGGGCCACGCTGCGGGCTTCATCAGCCGCCGTATCCGCTAGAGATTTCAGATGCCGGGCCGCGGTTTCCAGCCCCTTGCCGCCTTGGCTGATATCGCGCGTGACCGTGTTCATGGCGGTCTGGAAGCGGCTGACCGCTTCATTGACGCGTTGGCTGTGCAGCTCACGCGCTTGCCGTAGGGCGGTCTGATAGACATCCAAGGCGCAATCCATATCAAACATTACGGCCTTGTTGATCGCGGTGATTAGCCGGGCCGCCGTTTTCGGACGAAAGGGCAGGCGCTTGAGCACGGACTTCGTCAGTTCATTCAGCACAAATTGATAGCCGCCGATATACCAGCTCGGTTCCAGATCTATTCTGTGGTGGACGGTACCAATTGTTGTGATGCTCTGCATATAGGTGTCATCAAACCGGCCGGAAAACAGCTCTTTCCAGTGTTTGGCTTGAAGGCTCTCAAGACCAGACTGCTTGTTGCCGATCTTGGCGGCGAGCACAGGCTCCTTTTTAATATGGTTGTAAAAGCCCGCGAGGATCGGTCCCAGATCCGGCGAGACCACAGCCCAAGCCTCATTCAGGTCTTTACGGGTTTGCGTGTCAATATTGGCAAAACGAATCCGGTCAGACAAAGGAATGTCGGTCATGAGTGAACCCTTAGCGTTGTTTGAAGGCAGATTGCCCTGCTAAGGTTAAGGCTCAGTTATGAGCTATATTTCCCATATTAAGAGTATAATCTTAACTGTGAATACTCTTGTTCAGGTATCAGCGATTTGCCACTGTCTTTGCGGCCGCTGTCGCGTTGTTATCGTTTGCAGCCCGTGCGGGGACAACCAATGTGCCCTCCTCAGGCGGAAGGCTCGCGTGCACCAGTTTCCAAGTGAACAGGTTCGAGCGCTTAAAGGTTAGGACAGTTTCCCCTTCAGAGCCGGTGACAGCCAAGCGACAACGGTCCGGGCTCCAGTAGCGCACGGCGGGCAGGGGGCCGTGGGCGCCAGTGTCTGGTCGGAACGAACCCTTGGCCGAGGCCCGCCCTTGCCCCCAAGTCAGAGCCAAAAG
>DAITMY010000015.1:0-17629 GCA_036834925.1 Asticcacaulis sp. | reverse complement strand
CCATGTAGAACTCATCAAGGTTGTTGGCCGAGATCGACAGGAACCGCAGGCGCTCCAACAGCGGGTGGTGGCGGTTTTCAGCTTCTTCGATCACGCGCTGGTTGAACGCCAGCCAGGACAGTTCGCGGTTAAAAAACCGCTCCGGCGAACTCATCATGGCTTCAGCACTCAAAAAAGCCTCGCTCGCGGCGTCGTCCGAAGCGTTGGGTGTGGCTAGGGCGTGATCACTCATGAGTCCGTCTCTTCCCTCCGGGGCGGGATGGCCAAACGGAACATGTCATCCGTCCGGGTTTGTCACCGCCGCATCGTCGTCATCAAAATCCAAGGCACCCTGAAGGGCTTCGTCCCGGTTGTCGAGAATCATGCGGGCCAAATGCCGCGTAATCGCCCGACCGTCGGACTTCTCGTCCAGTTCTGTGACAATTGTTCGGGCTGCCGGGACAGAGCGTTCGATCCGATTGGCGAGATACGCCAAAAGCTCCGGTGAGGGCCGAATCGCCCGCTGGGCGAACAAGCGTTCCAGAATAACTCTCAGGAGATGGTCATCCGGCTTCTGAAGCTCAATAACCTGGAGCGCATTAAGCCGTGAGCGCAAATCGGCAATCGGGCTGGGCCAGCGGACGGGATGATCCCGTGCCGTCAGGAGCAGACGGCCACCATCGCTCTGACTGAGATTGATCAGGTGAAATAGGGTTTCAGGATCGGCCTGATCGGCATTATCGAGCACCACTAGGCGCCCACGAAGCGGGTCATAGTCCGGTCGATCCGGGTCTGAGGGTTCGAGCCAAACCGCGCGATGTCGGTCTGCAAACACATGGGCGAGGTGGGTCTTGCCCGTGCCTTCGGGGCCTATGATCGCTAGAGCGTTGCTGATCCAGTCTTGCGGGGTTTGCATCGCATCCCAAGCACGCTGATTGCTCTCCGAGGCGACAAAGGCCTCGGGGCTATAGTGTTCGGGACTGTATAGATCGAGCCGCAGCTGCTGGGCCACCGGCACCTCACACATAGAGAAACGCCACTGTAATCTAACCATCCATGGGTCTTGCGTCGATCCGGCGGTGGTCGTGAGTGGGCTCAGGACCGTGGACGATCCGCGCAGGTCTGTGCAGAACTGGGGTCGAGAGCGCTTGCGAGCCGGGATTTGGCGCTTGCGTCCCGATGCTCCCCCAGTCAGGGCTTGACAGGGGAGCGGGGTCATGCGCCCTTCCGGCCCTTGATTTCCGCTGTTTAATTCAGGGCCAAGACGTCTCTATGCACGCCTACCGCACCCATACCTGTGGCGCACTGCGCCAAGCCGACACGGGCGCTTCGGTTCGCCTGTCGGGCTGGATCCATCGCAAGCGCGACCACGGCGGCCTGTTGTTCATCGATCTGCGTGATCACTATGGCCTGACCCAGCTGGTGCTGGATCCGTCGATGGCGGATTTTGCCAAGGTCGAGCGCCTGCGCGCCGAAAGCGTGATCCGCATCGACGGCGAGGTCGTGGCCCGCTCTGCGGAAACCACCAATGCCAATCTGGCCACCGGCGAGATCGAAGTGCGCGTTCACGCGGTTGAGGTTCTGTCCGAAGCGGCCGAGCTGCCGCTGCCGGTGTTTGGTGAGCCGGACTATCCCGAAGAAATCCGCCTGAAGAACCGCTTCCTCGATCTGCGCCGTGAAACCCTGCACCGCAACATCGTGCTGCGCTCTAAGGTGATCCACTCGATCCGCCAGCGTATGGTCGATCAGGGCTTCTTGGAGTACCAGACCCCGATCCTGACGGCCTCTTCGCCCGAAGGGGCACGCGACTTCCTCGTGCCGTCGCGTTTGCATCCGGGTAAGTTCTACGCGCTTCCGCAAGCGCCGCAGCAGTTCAAACAACTGTTGATGGTGTCGGGCTTTGATCGTTATTTCCAGATCGCCCCATGCTTCCGCGACGAAGATCTGCGGGCCGACCGGTCGCTGGAATTCTACCAGCTCGACGTGGAAATGAGCTTTGTCACCCAGGAAGACGTGTTTGCGGCCATCGAGCCCTTGATGCACGGCCTGTTCACCGAATTCGGTGACGGCAAGCGCGTCAGCGCCTATCCGTTCCAGCGCATCCCGTACCGGGAATCGATTGCTAAATACGGTTCGGACAAGCCGGACCTGCGTAACCCGATCGAAATGCAGGACGTGTCCGAGCATTTCCGCGGCGCGGGCTTTGGCCTGTTCGCCAAGATCCTGGATGCCGATCCCAAGAACCGAATCTGGGCCATTCCGGCCCCGACTGGCGGCAACCGTGCCTTCTGTGACCGGATGAATTCCTGGGCCCAAGGCGAAGGCCAGCCGGGTCTGGGCTACATCTTCTGGCGCGAAGACGAAGAGGGCGGGGCCGGTCCGATTGCCAAGAACATTGGCGCGGAAAAAGCCACGGCCATCCGTGAACAGCTCGGCCTTGCAGTCGGCGATGCGGCGTTCTTTGTCGCGGGCGATCCGTCGGTGTTCTACAAGTTCGCCGGGTCGGCGCGTAACAAGGTCGGCTTTGACCTGAACCTCGTGGACGAAGACCAGTTCAAGTTCTGCTGGATCGTCGATTTCCCGATGTTCGAGTGGAATGAGGACGAGAAGAAGGTCGATTTCTCCCACAACCCGTTCTCGATGCCTCAGGGCGAGATGGACGCGCTGCTGACCAAGGATCCGCTTGATATCCTGGCCTATCAGTACGACATCGTCTGCAACGGCTATGAGCTGTGCTCGGGCGCGATCCGGAACCACAAGGCCGAGATCATGCTCAAGGCCTTTGAGATTGCCGGTTATGGTGCGGATGTGGTCGAGGCCCAGTTTGGCGGCATGCTCAATGCCTTCCGCTATGGCGCGCCGCCGCACGGCGGTCTGGCCCCGGGCATCGACCGGATCGTCATGCTGCTGGCTGGCGAAACCGCCATCCGCGAAGTGATTGCCTTCCCGCTGAACCAGCAAGGTCAGGACTTGCTGATGAGCGCCCCGGCCGAGGTTGAGGAGCGCCAGAAAAAAGAGCTGCATATCCGCTCGTCGCTACCGATCAAGGTCTAAGGCATCAATCGGCTCAAAGCAAAACCCCCGCTAGGGCGACTGGCGGGGGTTTTTTGTGTTTGATTGTATCGCGTGTCCTAGCGGCAGGTCCGAATGCGTAGGCCAGAGGGCAGGCGGGTTGCGGCATCACCGCAGGCCCGGTTTAGCTGGTTCTGTTCGAGGCCGCGCACATGCGTCATATCCGCGCCGCGCAGATCGGCGAGATCAAGGTCTGCATCTGATAGCCGTGCGCCGCGAAGAATGGCGCCATTCATCCGGGCACCACGCAGATTGGCGCCGGCGAAATTTGCCCCGCTCAGGTCCGCACCATTGAGGCTGGCATTAAGCAAGATCGCATCTCGGAAATCGGCCCTGCGGCCGTTGATCTGGTTCAGATTTGCGCTGGCGAGAATGGCATCGCGCAGATCTGCGTCTTCCAGAAGGGCACCAGAGAGGTTTGACGCGGCGAGGCTGGCATCCGATAGGCGGGCTTTACGAAGGTTGGCCTTGGAAAAATTCGCCCCATTGGCCGAGATATCACTGAGGCGGGCTGAGGCAAAATTGGCGCTGTAGAAGTTACTGCCACTCATGACCGCGTCGCGCAGATCCACCTTGGTGAAATCGCAGTTGCGGAAGCTGGAGCCCTTCATATTCGCGCGGCGCAAATCCGCGCCAATCAGACTGGCCCCGGTAAAGTTCGCCCCGACAAAATTCGCCCCCGACAGGCGCTTGCCAGACAGCTCGCAGGACATACAGGTGCCGCCAAAAGCAACCACTCGGGCGACATCGCGATCTTCGCCGGTGTCGGACTCGATCTGGATCAGTAGATGACCCGCCGGGATCACAGTTTGGGATTTCGCCGGTAGGCCATAAGACAAGGCGACCACCAGGGCAGACAGCATCAATCCGACTTGCGCTGCGCCCGTCCGTACCTTGGTCGGGCTCATGACCGTCTTGCAAAGCTTTTCAGAAAGCTTTGTGACATGGCGCTGGGCGCTAGATTTGATACGGCTACGGACCATAGGCCAACAATGCGCCTTCATACGGCAAAAGCTACTTAATTCACCGTAATATGGGATTTAGCGGCAGACAGGAATACGCAATCCGCTCGGCAGGCGAGTCGCCTTGTCGCCACAAGTCTTGTCGAGCTGAGCTTGGGTCAGGCCGCGTGCCGTGCTGAGTTCCGCACCCGACAGGATCACGCCCGATAGGTTGGCCCCGCTGAAATTCGCGCCTTCTAGGTAGGCCCCGACCAGATTGGCATTGGTCAGATCGGCGCGGGCAAAATTGGCCCCTGAAAACAGCGCCCCAAATCCGTTGACATCGCGCAGGTCCGCCCCGTCAAAGCGCGAGCGGTTGAAAGAACCAAGGCTGAGATCCGCCTGGCGCAGGCGCGCTCCGGAAAAATTCTTGGCCTTCAGGGTGCGGGTGTTCAGGTCGGCCTGAAACAGGTTGCACTTCGGACAGGACGCACCGGCCTGCACCTTGGCGATCTGAGCGGCATTCTGGGCCAGAGCCGGAGAGGCCGAAAGCGAGAGGCCAAAGGTAATCGCGGCAAGCGCAACAGCCACAGAGTGTTTCATGGTCGGACACCTTTCCTGTATCTTGACCTCGCCTAGCAAGCGCGGGGCCATAAACCAAGTGGCTTCAACCCACAGAAGGTGTTCGCCCAGCACTTAGCCGGTCATATCCTGACCATTCAGATCTTCACGATGGCCGCAGGTGAGGCACAGGTGATGGCTGCCGGTGGTCACATAGCTGGTTGAGCCACATCCCGGACAGACATCGGCCTCGGACACGCGCGGCCCCTTGTCCAGATCGGCGCTGTCGCGTTTCTGGCCAAAGGGAACCACGATCAGATTGTCCGCTGTGCTGCCTCGAGCAAAGCCCTTGGAGATCAATTTCGAGCCCGGAACGGGCGTGTTATCCTCAATGAGACCGCTGCGCAGACCGTCTGGGTTCAGCCCCGCCGGGTCGCCATTGGCCAGGTCCGTGCGGTCCAAATAGGACACTGCCAGCTCGCGGAAAACATAATCGAGGATCGACGTGGCCGAACGGATGCTGTCATTGCCCGTGACGGCTCCGGCGGGTTCAAAGCGGGTAAAGACAAAGGCATCGACAAACTCGTCGAGAGGCACGCCATATTGCAAGCCGATCGAGACCGCGATGGCGAAATTGTTCATCAATGAGCGGAAGGCCGCGCCTTCCTTGTGCATATCAATGAAGATCTCGCCCAGATTGCCTTCGTCGTATTCGCCGGTGTGCAGATAGACCTTATGGCCGCCGACTGAAGCCTTCTGGATATAGCCCTTGCGGCGATCCGGCAGCTTGCGGCGGGTGCGATCGACTTCGACGATTTTCTCAACCACCTTTTCCACGGTCCGGGCCGCTGTGGCTTTTTCCGCCGGGGGGGCAGCGCTAAGGGCAGGCAGGTTCAGGCTGAAATCCGCTGGGGCCGGATCGCGAACCAAACACAGGCTGCGCAGGCCCAACTGAGCGGAACTGACCGCATGGCGCATGATCTGGTCAGACCGGCTATCCCAAGCCAGGGTGTCAGACAGGATCGCCGGGGTACAGCAGAACGCTTCGAGCGCCAGCCGCATCAACTGCTGCTGTCCCTCGTCTGGTACCGCCAGCAAGGTGCGGGCTGTGGCCGACAGGGCTTCACAAGACAGGATATCCGGGCTGCCCAGAGCATAGGCCTCGGCCTTGGCGATCGCCTCGGGGCTGAACCCCAGAGCGTCGAGAACATTCAAGAACGGATCTTCGAGCTGCTCATCGCTCAAACCTGCGATATCTTGAAGGAAATCGGCGCCTAGGGTCTGGAGGCTGAAGGCTTCGGCCAGGGACCGCGCCCCAATCAAAGCCATTTCAATATTGCCGATTTCAAAGTCGGACAGGCCCTTGGCCTTGAGCTCCGAATGCGAAATCCCGGGGGCGTGGGCGAGACTGCGATGACCCAAAAGCGTCAATCGCACAGCATCCAGATCTTCTTCGAGGGCCTGAAGGGCCGTGCGGGCCGGGGTGTCGAGCACCGGGACCGTATGGCCGTCATGGGTCTCCATGGCGCTGATCACGCCTTGGGCCGGTTGGGCCCCCAGCCGTTGACCTAGCCGTAAGCCCAGTTCCGGATCGTCAAACAGGCCCGTGACCTCGGCATGGCGCAGGCCGTCTTGATCGAGGCGCGACAGGACCCCTTCAAAGGTGTCAGCGGCCCGCTTGGCCAGGGGCTCGGCGTCCGCCAGCAGACGGGCTTGCTCCATCCGAGAGCGCAGAAGATCCCCAAGGGTATCAACCTCATGGGCCGGATCTTGTCGGAAGGCCTCGTAGGGCTGGCGCAGGCGCGCAAGGCTTTGGGACAGGCTGAGCGCTTCGGACTGCATCAGCGCCATCAGGGCGCTTGCCCGGCTCTGTCCCTTGCTCAGGCCATAGGCGAGCGTCTGGCTCAGAAGGTGATCGCCAACCCCGGCCAAGGTCAGCTGTATCGGATTAAAGGACCGGGTATGGTCTTGCGGGTGGGCAAGGGCTTGGCATTCCAGCGCCAAGGTCCAGAGCTGGACCAGCCGCACAAAGCCATCCGAATCGAACCCGTCCTCAAAATCAAATCCGCTGACATTGAGCGCCGCCTTGGGGGCATGACTGTGGCGGGCCATGGCTTCGGCATCGCGCGGCGTGAAGCCGACCCGAAGCTGAAGCCCTTTGAGGGCGCTTAGGGCCAAAAGCCGGGTTTCCGGCGTACCGGCGGCGACCAGATCCCGAGGCAAGCAGGCCAAGACCGTTGCCGGAGGGGTCGCCACAAGGTCCAGATCCCACTGGGCCTCTGACTGGCTGTGCTCGGCGTGCGCTTCAAGGATCGCCTGACGGATCAGGCCGTCACTGGCGCCGGCCTCGCGGGCTGCACGCGCGGCGCGGTTCAGGGCGGCGTTCTGGGCTGGATCCGCACAGGCCTGATTGTCGCCCGTACAACGGCGAACGGCTTCGGAAACAGCCTTGAGCCGGGCCTGCATGGCGCTGACCGCTTGTTCGCGCACGGATTCGGCCTGAGCCTGGGCGGCAAGCCGCTGGATCTGCTGCTGGCCATCCAGGTCTGCGGCGAAAATCATGTCTGACATGTGGCTCTGGGAGCCAAGGGCAGCTGGAGCGGCCAGCCCCAGTGCTATGGTGGCAATCAGCTCCTCGGCCAGCACAACCGCATCGGCCTCTGAGTCAATATAGCCCGCGGCAAAGGCGAGGGCTGCGGTCTGGCGGGCATAAAGGTCCGGGCCACCACACAACAGGCCGGAGTCCAGTGGTCGCTCCAGCGCCGACGGCAGATCACGCGGCTACAGATCGTGCTCCAGCCCAGCCGACCAGTCGCGCCAGGCCTCAATTCGGGTCAGGGGCCAGTCTCTTGGGGCCAGCACAGTATCCATCCCCGTCGTCCCCTCAAGCCAACGCGGCTCGCGGACAGGCAGAGCCCAGAGTCGGGCAGGGGGCGTATCAAGGGTCTGGTCAGTTGAGGCAACGCTTAGCCCCCCGGTTTCCGTTGCCGAAAAGTATCGTGCAAAGCGCATGACGGGCCTCCCCGGGGCGCAATTCGCCCCTCGCGGGCGTTAACCTACGATTAAGAATTGGGCTGCGCAATAAATGTGGGGGGTGTAAGGCTTTATATCCACAACATATCGTCAGGCGTGCGACGGAATTCCCCCTTAACCCTTACTGGACGCGAAGGCCGCAGCGCCCTATAGTCGCGCCGCGCGGCACCGAAGCCGCGAGCCTGTTTTTGATGGTTAGGCGCGTGATCGATAAGCTGTTCATCTGGTGGAACGGTGCCACTCTGGGTACCCTGTTCACGATTGGTCGTCGGGGCCGTAAGGTTGGAACCGATGAATTCGGCAATACCTATTATGAAGCGCGCGATACCAAGGACAGCTATGATGGTCGCAAGCGCCGCTGGGTGATCTACAAGGGCTATGCCGACGCCACCAAGATCCCGCCGGATTGGCATGGCTGGATGCACTATACCTACGACGATCCGCCGTCCGTTTCGCCGATGCCGCATCGCGCATGGGGTAAGCCGCATATTCCGAATATGACCGGCACACCATTTGCCCAGGTGCCGCCAGGATCTTTGGCCTCTGACGCCCCGCGCCAATCTTCGGCCGCGGACTACGAAGCCTGGACCCCGAAGTAAGTACGGACGCTGAGGGTGGGATGCGCAAAACCGGTTTGATCCTTGGGGGTGTGGCCCTGGCCGCTCTAGCCGGAGTAGGTGTGCTCGCTTCGGCGTTGTTCATGTCTGGCCCAACGCGGGCTCAATCGACTGTGACACCATCAGGCCAGGCTCAACCGACCCCATCGCAGCCGGCGCAACGCACGCCGCCGCCTGTAACCCGCGACACGACGACGCGTGAGAGCCCGGTGTATGTCGATGAGCTGGACTCGCCGGATTTAGCTGCGCCGCCGGTTCTGCCGGATCCGGCCCCTGTCCGTCCAGTCAAGCCGCGCTCAAGTCCTGGAACCGACGCCGAGCCCGCTCAAGGTCCCGCCTCAACCCCGGCGCCTTCGACGTCCCCCACGGCGACAGACGGGCCGCCCGCCGCCAGCGCGCCAGAGGTTCGGCTCAAACCGCTCGATGACAAGGCCCTGACCGAGGGCAGTCCCGCACTGCTGGGTCCCAAGCGCCGCCTGCGTCACGGCTCGGCGGTACTGCAAGCGGTCGATAAGATCACCGCTGAAACCATGCGCTTTGAAGCGAGAGTGGGGCGTCCGATCCGCTATCGGGGTCTGGTCCTGACGGTTCGCGCTTGTGAAACCACCACCGAGGATGAGCGGGTCGAGGATGTGGCGGCCTATCTTGAGGTCAAGGCTGAACCTAAGGCCCGTGCGACCAACACCCCGCCAGGTCGCCAGGTGTTCCGAGGGTGGATGTACGCCCGCTCTCCGGCCGTGAATGCGTTCTCGCACCCGCTCTATGACGTTTGGGTGATTGACTGCAGAGCGCCCAATCCGTCCGTCGCCGGGGCAAGCCGGTAAAAGTCACCCTCGATTTCCAGCGCCGCCTTAAGCCGAGCCTTATAGGCCTCACGGGCGATTTCTTCTGTTCCGAACTGTCGCAAGTGGTCGGTCTGAAACTGGGTGTCCAGCAACCGATAGCCTCCGACCTTGAGCCGGGCCACAAGATGGACCAACGCGACCTTACTGGCATCGCGGGCGCGCGAGACCATGCTTTCACCAAAAAAGGCCCCGCCAAGGGACACCCCATAGAGCCCGCCCACGAGCTGATCGCCCTGCCAGCATTCGACGCTGTGCGCCATCCCTCGGGCGAACAGAGCCTCGTAAAGGGCTTGAATGCCTTCGCTGATCCAGGTGTCATCCCGATCCTTGGCGGTTTCAGCGCACAGGCTGACGATCTCAGAAAAGCGGGTGTTGATGCGCACCTGATAGAGGTCCTGTCGCACGCTTCGGGCTAACCGGGCGGGCACATGAAACCGCTCAAGCGGCAGCACGCCGCGCCACTCGGGATCCACCAGATAGAGGGTCGGATCATCGCGGCTGTCCGACATGGGAAAGATCCCTTGCCGGTAACAGTCGATCAGATCATCAAGTGTAAAGGCAGGCATCAGACGCGGTCCAAAACGACGAACGGCCCTTCACCGGAGCGAAGGGCCGCCAAAGGGTCAGGCTGGGATCAGCCCTGGGCCCGGATCCAGTTTTCCAACCAGTGGATGGTGTAATCCCCCGACTGGATGTCCGCTTCGCTCAGCAGGTCCTGGAACAAAGGAATCGTGGTTTCGACACCGGAGACCACGGTCTCAGCGAGGGCGCGCTTGAGGCGGGCCAAGGCCTCGGGCCGGTCCCGTCCATGCACGATCAGCTTGCCGATCAGGCTGTCGTAATAGGGCGGGATTGCATAGCCATTGTACATGGCCGAATCCAGCCGCACACCCAGACCCCCCGGCGCGTGGAAATCGCTGACGGTCCCCGGCGACGGGGTAAAGGTGCGAGCGTTTTCGGCATTGATCCGCACTTCGATCGAATGGCCGTTCAGCTTCAGATCGTCCTGGGTAAAGGAGAGCGGCAGACCCGCGGCGATGCGGATCTGTTCGCGCACCAGATCAACGCCATAGATCATTTCCGTGACCGGGTGTTCGACCTGCAGGCGGGTGTTCATCTCGATGAAGAAGAACTCGCCGCCTTCATAAAGGAACTCGATGGTCCCGACCCCGAGGTAGCCAATCTTGCGGATAGCCTCGACCACGGTTTGGCCGATCTTGGCGCGGGCTGCGTCGTCGATCACGGGTGAGGGGGCTTCTTCCAGCACCTTCTGGTGACGCCGTTGTAGCGAACAATCGCGCTCGCCCAAGTGACAGACATTGCCGTGCGAGTCGGCGATCACCTGGATCTCGATGTGGCGCGGCTTCTGGAGATAGCGCTCCATGTAGACCGTACCGTCACCAAATGCCGCGGCCGCTTCGGTCTGGGCTGTATTGACGGCTTCGGCGAGGCTTTCGCGGTCCTTGGCAACCTTCATGCCGCGTCCACCGCCGCCCGAGGCGGCCTTGATCAGGACCGGGAAGCCGATGCTTTCCGCCGCCTTCATGGCCTCTTCGACCGTGGCCACACCGCCGTCCGAGCCGGGTACGACCGGGATCCCGGCGTCGCGCGCGGTTTGCTTGGCGGTGATCTTGTCACCCATGATGCGGATATGGTCCGGCTTGGGGCCGATAAACGCCATGTCATGGGCTTCGACGATTTCGGCGAACCGGGCATTTTCCGACAGGAAGCCGTAGCCCGGATGGATCGCCTGGGCCCCGGTGATTTCCGCCGCAGCGATGATCGACGGGATGTTCAAATAGCTTTTGGACGCTGGAGCTGGGCCAATACAGACGCTTTCGTCAGCAAGGCGCACATGCATGGCATTGCGGTCGGCTTCGGAATGGACAGCCACGGTGGCAATGCCCATTTCCTTACAGGCCCGCACAACCCGAAGGGCAATTTCACCCCGGTTGGCGATGAGGATTTTCTCAAACATGGTCAGGGCCTCAGTCGATCACGACGAGGGGTTCACCGTACTCCACCGGCTGGGAATCGCTGACCAAGATGGCCGAAACCACACCCTCGCGCGGAGCGGGGATCGGGTTCATGGTCTTCATGGCTTCGACGATCAGCAGGGTTTGGCCGGATTTCACCCGGTCACCGACCTTGATAAAGGCATCGGCGCCCGGCGCTGGCTGGAGATAGACGGTCCCGACCATCGGCGATTTGACGGCATTGGCCGACACAGCCTTGGTTGCCGGGGCGTCCACGGCGACGGGCGCAGCGGCCTGAGCCGCAGCCTGAACCGCAGCCTGAGCCAGCGGAGCCGCCGGAGCGGTCAGATAGGTCGGGGCCATGGGCTGGACCGGGGCCTGGCGGGCCACACGGATCTTCAGCGTTCCTTGCTCGACTTCGATCTCGGACAGGTCCGTTTCCTTGAGAATGTCCGCAAGCTTGCGCACCAGAAGCGGATCAAACGGATCGGCAGAGGATTTAACGGAGGACATGAGGCTTACCTTGGAAAGAGGCTGCTAAAGAGCCTAGACTTAAGAGCGGACCTATAGGCCCGTCAGACGAAAGGCCGCATCAACAGCCAGTTCATAACTGTGCACACCAAACCCGGCGATCACACCGTGCGCCACGAGGGACACATAGGAGTGATGCCGGAACGTCTCGCGCGCGGCGGGATTAGACAGGTGACACTCCACGATCGGCACCGAAAGGGTCTTGAGCGCATCTAGCAGCGCCACAGAGGTGTGGCCATAGGCCGCCGGATTCAGCACCAAGGCGCAAGCGGCTTCGCGTGCCTCGTGAATTTGATCGATCAGGACCCCTTCGTGATTCGTCTGATGGAAGACGAGGGTACGGCCATGGGCTTCTGCCCGAGCACGGCACAGAGATTCGACGTCCGCCAAGGTGGCGTGACCATAAATCTCAGGCTCTCGAAGGCCGAGCAGGTTGAGGTTCGGCCCGTTCAGAACGTAGATTGGTTTCGACATAAGCCCTGCCACTGATCAGCGCGTCTTGTAACCTTGCGCAAACGCTCTAACAAGCAGGGCCTGAACAGGAATTCCATGCAAAGGCATTTTCTCATGCAGGAGATCACCGTAAACGGCGAGATCAGGTCTGTGAGCGCCCTGACATTACAGGTTCTGGTTGAAGAGCTTGGTCTTGATCCGCGTAAGGTCGCGGTCGAGCGGAATTTGCTGATTGTGCCCCGGTCGCTCTATGAGCAAACCCCGATCATGACCGGGGACCGGATTGAAATCGTCCAGTTTGTCGGAGGCGGATAAGATGACCCAGAACCCTGAAACGGCCACTGCTATGGCGTCAGAGGAGACCGATACCTGGACTGTGGCGGGTCGCACCTTCCGCTCGCGTCTGATTGTCGGCACTGGCAAGTATAAGGACTATGCCCAGAACGCGGCCGCCGCTGAAGCCTCGGGGGCCGAGATCGTCACCGTTGCGGTGCGGCGGGTGAACCTGTCGGACCCGAGCCAGCCGATGTTGGTGGATTTCGTCCGTCCAGACCGCTTTACCTATCTGCCCAATACGGCCGGTTGTTTTAACGGCGAAGAGGCTGTGCGCACCTTACGCTTGGCCCGCGAGGCCGGGGGCTGGGATCTCGTGAAGCTCGAAGTGTTGTCGGACCCCAAGACCCTCTATCCGGATATGGAAGAGACCTTGCGCGCGCTCAAGCTGCTGGTTTCAGAGGGCTTTCAGGTGATGGTCTATTGTACCGACGATATCGTCTATGCCCGCAAGCTCGAAGAGGCGGGGGCGGCGGCGATCATGCCGCTCGGGGCCCCGATTGGCTCAGGTCTTGGGATCCAGAACCCGGTCAATATCCGCCTGATCGTCGAACAGGCCAAGGTGCCGGTGCTGGTCGATGCCGGGGTCGGCACGGCCTCGGATGCCGCGTTTGGCATGGAGCTGGGCTGTGACGGGATCTTGATGAACTCGGCGATTGCCGAAGCCAAGGATCCGATTCGCATGGCCCGGGCGATGAAGCACGCCGTGATCGCGGGACGAGACGCCTATCTGGCGGGCCGCATGCCCAAGCGCCTTTACGCCGATCCGTCCTCGCCGCTCGCCGGGCTGATCTGAGGGGGCTGATCGCTTCTAGGATCAATAATCGACGCAAACGCAGTGGCGAGATGATCAAACACCAGCCTGTGGGCCAGACTGGTTCTGAGTTCTCTATGGGTCACCAGCCACACCGGCACCACGATGTCGGGAACCGACCGTAAAACCTGTACAACCTCAGGATCGCGGGTGGCGACGCATCGGAACAAATTGCCAATGCCAAGCCCTTTTCGGATCATTTCCCAAATGGTGGCGCTGCTGGTGGTGACCAGGCGAAAATCGGACTGGCGGACATCAAACCCCAGGGTTTGTAGATGGGCGGCAAAGCGCGGATCATCAAAGGCCAGCAGATCTTCGGCGCGGATTTGGTCCGCCGTATCGGGGTTGCCATGGCGATGGATCCAGTCCCGGGAGGCAAAAAAGCTGGCGCGGACATCCCCGACCCAGCGGGCAATCAGCTCAGGCTCTTCGGGCCGGACATGGCGGATAGCAATATCGGCTTCGCGCCGCCTCAGGTCGCTAAGTTTGTTCTCTGCAAGTATAGAAATCGTCAAATCCGGGGCTTGTGACCTGAGCTGAGCTAACATCTCGGGCAGCACATAGGCGGCGAGGGCGTCCGACAAAGAGAGGGTAATTCGGCCTTTCAGGGCGCTGCGCCCGACCGTGACGGCCAGATCCAGATCCAGAGCCGCCTGTTCCATTGTTTTGACGTGGGGCAGGAGCTGTCGTCCAGTTTCCGTCAGCACCAGAGATTTGCCGATCCGGTCAAACAGGACCACATTGAGGGCACTTTCCAGGGCGCTGACCTGCCGAGATAAGGTCGGCTGGGATAATCCCAATTGGCGAGCCCCTGCCGACAGGGACCCTGTCTGAGCTGTGGCCAGAAACGCCCGCCAGTAGTTCCAGTCCGTCTGATGTGTGTCCATGGTGAACCCGTCCTCAATCCTCGCTACCCTATTATGCACTTTTGCATAAATTATGTGCATGTTTATGCAATTTAGAGCGAGCAGAGTTCTGGTAAAAGCCTCTATGTGATCCAAGCGGGGGGCAAGTATGTCAAAGGCACAGACGTCATCGGTTCGATTCTGGAACCGCCTTGCCCCAAAATATGCCCGAGATCCGATCAAGGACATGGCAGGCTATGAAAAGAGCCTTGCGCGGACCCGTGAGCTCATCGCTGAGCGGCGCGCCATTCTAGAAATCGGATGTGGTACGGGCACGACCGCCCTGAAGCTATCGCGAACAGGGCAGGCCTATCTTGCCACCGATGTCTCTCCGGCCATGATCGCCATCGCCGAGGACAAAGCAGCGGTGCATATGAACCGGGACGTGATTTTCGGTGTCGCGGATCCGACGACAGCCCCATGGCTCGACAAAAGCTTTGACGCGGTGCTGGCGTTTAATGTCCTGCATCTGGTGACTGAGCGCCACCGGGTCTTGTCCGAGTTAAACCGGGTCCTGTCACCGGGCGGTCTGTTGATCTCGAAGACCCCGTGCCTGAAGGAGATGAACCCGCTGATCGTCAAGGGATTAATCCCGATCATGAGCGCGCTGGGTCAGGCCCCCTATGTGGCCGCATTTTCTGCCAGCGAACTGGAACGCGATCTGGTTCGGGCCGGGTTTGCCATCCAATCCGTTGAGCGCCATGGGTCGGGCCGCAAGGACGAGCGGGTCTTTATTGTCGCGCAAAAGCCCTGATCAGCCCTGAGGGGCGACTTTTTTCAGGGCTTCACGGCGGGCCTTGATCGCTTCCTTGAGCGCCGGGATATTGGCCCCTGTGATGATGTGGTCCCCAACCACAAACGCTGGGGTTCCCGTGATCATCAGCTTTTCCGACAGGGCGTGATTGTCTGCCAGATGCTGGGCGATTTCCGGGCGCTCGGCGACGGACTTGATGTCTTCGATAGACAGTCCGGCCCGTTTCAGGGCCGCCATCAGGGTGTCCATCGATGCAGGCTTGGCCATCATTAAATCGATATGGACGCTTTCGTAGCCGCCCAAGACATTCGCGGCGAGCGCTGCCTTGGCGAGGGCATCAGACTCGGCCCCAAAGATCGGCATCTCTTTCAGCACAACCTTCACATCGGGATTGTCTTTGATGATTTTCTGCAGCTCGGGCAGGGCGACCTTGCAGTAACCACAGTTATAATCGAAAAACTCGACCACCGTGATCGGCGCCTTGGGATCCCCAAGGATCGGATCGCGCGGGTCCTCAAAGATTGCCTTGGCGTGGGTCTTGAGGGCGGCTGTGGCGTTTTCTTTTTCCGCCAGCTCGCGCTTCTTCGTCAGCGCCTGAACGGCTTCCTCAATGACTTCGGGTTGGCTGACAAGCCACGTCCGGGCGCGCTGTTCGAACATCAGGTTTTGGCCAACCGCGACGCCTGAAAGCACGAGCGCCGCGCCGGTTAGGCCGATGAGAACCTTTTCCCGCAGGGTAATTCCGTCAAAAAAACCGGGCTTAGCCGTCGCCGGAACAGGGGTTTCCGGTGTGGATGTGTCAGGTTCGGTCATGACATACTCGCAGGGGGTGGGACTTCAGAGGCCGTCAGTGATGGCTATGGCCATGCGCAGAGTCATTGTCCAGCCCGCGCACCTCTTCGTGGGCCTTATCATGCTTATCCAGCGGCCCAACAATCATGATGATGTCGGCCGCTCGGCGATAATCCGGGGTATTGGGTTGAAGGTGTTCTTGTGCGCGAACGGCAAAGATCCGGGCCTGCCGCTTATCGCCTCGGGCAAACTGAGCCTCGGCGGCCGCCAGACGGGCTTCACCGGGGCGACCGCTCGCATCGTAAGCCTGCGCCAGAAGATGCCATCCAAACACATTGTCGCGCTCTTTCTGGACAGCGTACTGCAGGTGCTCAATGGCCTCGTTGAGGACAGCCTCTCGCGCGGTCCCCTTGAGCGTGCGTTCCTGGCTGACGCGAGCGATCAGGGTCTGGCCGAGGTTCACTCGCAACAACGGCGCATCGGGCATCAGCGTGACCGCCTTGCGTTGCGGGGCTTCCGCCTCGCCTGTACGGCTGCTTTCAAACAGGATCTGGCCCTTAAGCTCCCACAGATAGGCATTGCCGGGCTGTTCGGTGATCAGGTCTTCAAGCGCTGTCAGAGCCTTTTGCGGTCGGGTATCCTGATAATAGGCAATGGCGCGGGCATAGCGGGCCGGAAAGCGCGTATCGCTTTCGGGATACTTTTGAAACGTCACCAAGGGGGGATTGAGAAACGCCACCAGCTTGGCCTTGACGATATCCAGCTCGGCCACATGCTCTGGCGTGTCTTTCACACCATAGTTCGGCAGGTCTTGAACCTTGCGGCGCAAAATCTGGATCCGGTCGCGGGACAGGGGGTGGCTGCGGAAAAACTGGTCGCGCCGCGCCTCTGACATGGTTTCCATGTAGCGGAACTTGTCAAAGAAATCGACGAGCCCCTGGGCGGACATGCCGGCCCGATCCAGCGCGAGAGCCCCCGCTTGGTCGGCGGCGGATTCCTGTACCCGCGAATAGGTGAGGGCGCCAAGGGTCCCAAAATAGCCCGAAGACCCAATCAGACCGATGGCGGCATCGCCATTGCCGGTCAAGGCCGCAAGGATCCCGAGGCCCATGGTGACAACATAAGGCCCCATACCGGCGCGGTTCATTTCGCTGCCCCGGACCGTATGTCCCCCGGCTAGGTGCCCGGCTTCGTGGGCAATGACCCCGAGCAGCTGATTGGGGGTCTCGGCTTCCATGATCAGGCCCGTATGCAAGCCGATCAACTGCCCCGAGGTGGCAAAGGCGTTGAGGCTTTTGTCGGCGATCAGGACGAACTCGACCTTATCGGCATCAAGGCCAGCCGCCGTCAGAACCGGGCGGGACTGGGACTTGATGATCGTCTCAATTTCCGTGTCACGGATCACGCCTTGGGCAAAAACAGGCGTCGCCACCGCGAAGGCCAGCACCAAGCCAAGCGCTGGGATGACCCGTCTTATCGGGCTT
This sequence comes from Asticcacaulis sp., assembly GCA_036834925.1. GTDB lineage: Bacteria > Pseudomonadota > Alphaproteobacteria > Caulobacterales > Caulobacteraceae > Asticcacaulis. Next base: position 539 of record DAITMY010000015.1, on the reverse strand, counting down.
GAGATCACCTGTGTCGTGGGTAAACCCATGATCTGTACCTCTCTGATCGCCCCCGCGAACGACAACCGGGGTCCAGACTAGATCTGAACCCCGGCAGAATGTAGGCACGAAATTAACGACGCCACCAGCCTCGTTTTGGTTTTTCAGGCGGTGCGCTGATTTCCGCGGGGTCCGGCTCCGCCACTTGGATCGGTTCCGGCTCCGGGGCCGAGGCGGGCGCACTCTCTGGCGCGGGCTCTGAAACGACCGCCGCAACCGGCATCACGGTGTCAACAACCGGTTCCGCAGGCAGAGATTCAGGCGTCTCAATCGTTTCCGTCACGACTTTTTTGCGTGTCCGGGTTCGGCGGGCGGGTGCGGGCGGAACAGCCTGAACCGGAGCGTCCGTGACGGCTTCGGCGTCATTCCCTGAGACGTCCCCTGAGACGTCCCCTGTGACGTTCCCTGTGACGTCGGCTGGGATCTCTTCGGTGACGACCGCCTCGACCTCAGTCACGGTGTCAGCTTTAGGCTTGCGTGGCGGGCGAGCGCGTTTGGGC
>DAITMY010000014.1:0-17631 GCA_036834925.1 Asticcacaulis sp. | reverse complement strand
GCACAAGCATGAAGGGGTTCATCAGCCCCCCCGTTAACCCGAGCAACAAAGCCAGCTGCACCACGTCAAAACAAAGCTGCGCCGCCGCTTCCCAGTCCCGGGCCAAACGACGCCCCGGGGCCGCAAACATGAGAAACACATTCAGCCAAGCGCTGGCTGAAATCACCGCCAGACACAGGGCTAAAGGGGTCTGGAACCCCAGATAAAAGGTAACGAATAAAACCGCCGCGACCTGGCCCGTAACGGCCAACCAACGCAGCAAGATCAAGGTCCGGACCCGCAACCGCCCCCGGCGCTCGAGTGAGGCTTCGAACTCGACTGGCGAAGCAGACGGCCCCCCATCCGCGCTCGATAGGCCCGGTTGGTCATTATGTCCTGCTAAAACCCGCGGTCTCAGCCGTCCCAGCAATTGAGCAAACCCGGTCATTGACCCTATATCTACACCCAGCTTGTTTCGCTCACTTCGCAAACCCCATCAGGACCCGCGCGATGAACCAATCTCGTCTTATCTTTATAGCCCTGGCTCTGACCGTGGCTGCAGGCCTTGGGGGCCTTGTTTTCCTGAGCGGCCAAAAGCCGCAAGTCCAGCCCGTCGTTTCGACCGGAACAGCCCAAGTCGGCGGGGCCTTTACCCTGACGGATCAGAATGGCCAGACCCGAAACGAAGCCCTTCTCAAGGACAAGTGGACGCTGGTGTTTTTTGGCTTTACCGGCTGCCCAGACGTTTGTCCCACCAATCTGACGGCCATGACCCGCGTCCAGACCATCCTCGGGGACAGCGGCAAAGATGTCCAGTATCTGTTTGTCAGCATCGATCCAGAACGCGACACACCCGAGGCTTTAAAACTTTACCTTGATAACCAAGCCTTTCCCAAGGGCATTATCGGCCTGACGGGCACGCCAGAACAAGTCAAAGCGATCGCCAAGGCCTATCGGATCTTCTATGCCAAAAATGGCGAGGGATCGGACTATCTGATGGACCACACCTCTGCGACCTATCTGATGGACCCAGATGGTAAGTTTGAGCGGATTCTGCCGCACGGCATGGCTCCCGACGATGTCGCCGACCAGATCCGCAAAGCCAAAAAGGCCCGCAGCTGATCATCGCTTTAACGCGCGCGCTCACTTTTAATTTTCACAGTTAAGTTTGACGACGTAAACATTCCGCAGCACCTTTAGGCTAGATTATAAGCTGGATCGGGTGCTTCAGGAGTTTGTGGCATGCTCTATGCCTTGCATGAATATGCGTACTACACGGCGTCTCCGCTGCGCATGGCGGCTCAGATGACCCGGAACTTCTGGGGCTCGGACGCCAATCCCGGTGCCAAAACCGGGATCGGCCGAACGCTCTACGCGTCTGCGGAATTGTTCAGCAATGTCACCCGCCGCTACGGCAAGCCAGAATGGGGCCTCGATACGGTCCGCATCGGCGATACGGATGTGCGGATCCGAATCAATGAAATCTGGTCGAGCCCGTGGTGCCGTCTGCTGAATTTTCAACGCGACAGTGCCGATTTGCGCCGAGCCGGAAAGCGGACAATCGATCCTGCGGTGCTGATTGTGGCACCACTGTCCGGGCACTATGCCACCCTGTTGCGCGGCACGGTCGAAGCCTTTCTTCCAGACCACGACGTCTACATCACCGACTGGACCAATGCCCGACAGGTTCCGGTGCTCGAAGGCCGGTTCGATTTCTACAGCTACATCGACCATGTCGCTGACATGCTGCGCGCCATTGGCCCCCGCCCCCATGTGGTGGCCGTCTGTCAGCCCGGCCCGCCGACCTTGGCCGCAGCCTGCCTTATGGCCGAGGATAACGATCCGTCGCGTCCCGCCAGCATGACCTTTATTGGTTCACCCATCGATGCGCGTCTGGCCCCGACCGTGACCAATCATTTGGCCGAAGACAAACCGTTTACTTGGTTCCGCTCGAACATGATCCACACGGTGCCCCTGCCCTATCCAGGTGCCGGACGCCGGGTCTATCCGGGCTTTGTCCAGCTCTACAGCTTCATGAGCATGAACCAAGACCGCCACAACGACGCCCATTGGAATTACTTCAAGGATTTAGTCTCTGGTGACGGTGACGGCGCCGCCAAACACCTTGAATTCTATGATGAATATTTGTCGGTTCTGGACCTGACCGAAGAGTTCTACCTCCAGACCATCGATCTGGTGTTCCAGACCTTTGCCCTGCCGCGCGGCTTGCTCAATCACCGGGGTCGCCCGGTCCGCCCGGACCAGATCCGTGATATCGGCCTGATGACCGTTGAAGGCGAAAAAGACGACATTTCGGGTGTCGGCCAGACCCAAGCCGCCCACAAGCTGTGCAGCAACATCCCTGACGACAGAAAGCTGCTCTATGTTCAGGAAGGGGCCGGTCATTATGGTGTCTTTAACGGCCGTCGCTATCGCACCGAGATCTATCCGCGCATCCGCGACTTCGTCCTGAAAAACGAAGCGGCGGTCGGCGCCGCCTGACACGCCGGTGTTCGCTCGTGCCCCGCGCTATACGGACCAAGACCTGATTGACCTAGACCGGGTTCAGGTCCGGCTTCGGGTCAATCCGCGCGCGCGGCGGATCAGCTTGAAACTCGATCTCCGCAGCGGCGAGCCCGTGCTGGTGATCCCGCACCTGCGCCACGCCGAAAAGGCCGTGGCCTTTGCCCGCACGCGCACCGACTGGATCCAGAGCCAGCAAAGCCGCGCACCGGAAAGCCAAATCTTTGCCCCGGGAGCCCGGCTCACAGTGGATGGGTTTCCCGTGACCCTGAGCGTACGGGCCGGTCAGGGGGCGGCCAGATATGAAGCGCCCGGAGACATATCCGCTGGCGGTGTGGGCGCAGCCTATGGGCGACGGATTGTCTCCCTATTGAAAAAGGCTGCCTTGGCGCGAGCCGAAAGCCATACGCAGCGGTATGCTTCGACCCTAGGCCTTGCCCCACCCCGCGTGAGCCTGGGCGACACCCGCAGCCGATGGGGCTCCTGTTCGCCCCACAATAACACCATCCGTTATAGCTGGCGGCTGATCATGGCGCCCCCTTCCGTGTTCGACTATATCTGCGCCCACGAAGTCGCCCATCTCATTGAGGCCAACCACAGTCCCGCGTTCTGGGCCGTGGTCACGCGCCTTTATGGCGACTGGCAACCGGCCCGGGCGTGGTTACGCCAGCACGGCCACAGCCTTCACACCTGGCAGACGGGGCAATAAAACGTCGAACGCCCGCCCTGCGCCTTGCGGGCAATCACCCCCCGGCACCGCGTGCGCACACAGGCTTCACCCTCACGGCCATAGACCGCAAAGCTGTGCTGGAAATAGCCCAGCTCCCCGTCTGAGTGGGCAAAGTCGCGGATCGAGGAGCCCCCGGCGGCAATGGCGGCTTCGAGTACACCCCGGATCTTGGGCACGAGCTGATCGCACTGGGCGGCGCTGAGAGTCCCCGCTGGCGTATCCGGATCGATCCCGGCCAGAAAAAGCGCTTCACAGACATAGATATTGCCAAGGCCCGCCACCACGCTTTGGTCCAGCAACACCAGCTTGATCGCCTGTTTTCGCCCCGAAAGCGCCGCATGCAGCGCTGGACCATGAAACCCATTGCCTAAAGGTTCCGGCCCCAGTTTGGCAAAGCTCGGGTGCGCCGCTAAGGCGCTTTCCGGGATCAGCTGCATATAGCCAAAGCGGCGCGGATCCTCATAGGCAACCGATTGCCCTTCTGATGTGGTCAGCTCCATATGCCGGTGTCGCGCCTTGGGATCGACCTCATGCACAAACTGGCCGGGCCGCAGACCTTCGACCACAAAGCGCCCGGTCATGCCCAAATGCACAACCCAGACCTCGCCAGAATCCAAATGAACCAGCAAATACTTGGCCCGACGCGACAAGGCGGTGACTCGTGCGCCATCCAGCCGCTCTGCAAACCGCTCGGGAAACGGAAAGCGCAGATCCGGACGATGAACCCTAACGGCCTCAAGGCGGGTCCCTTGGAGGACCGGACGCAAGCCCCGGCAAACGGTTTCGACTTCGGGTAGTTCAGGCATGGGTCAGACAGACCCTAAGCCGCCGCGCCCGTCAAGACGATGACGCGCTTAGGCCGCCGTTAGGGCGGGCGTGTGCACAACCGGATCTGACCAACGGCGCGGATCGAGCGCAAACGGACACTCTAGGGCCAAGGCGTCCCAGTCCAGATGACGCGGCGCGGGTCGTTCCGCCGCGGCCAGCACAGCGCGCAGCTCGGCGGCGCTGGTGACCCCGACCATGACCGTGCTCACGCCCGGCAAATTCAGCGCATGGCTCAGAGCGGCCTGAAGCGGATCGGCTCCAGCCTCGGCCAGACGACGGCGGACGCGCGACAGTTGCGGCCCAATGTGCGCCAGCGACGGCGGCAGCGCCTCGCGCGGCAGGAACAAAAGCCCCTGCAGAAAGACAGACCGCACATGGACCACAATGCCCATGGCCTCAAGCTCATGGAACACACCACTTTTCAGAAGACGCTGATCCAGCACACTGGCCGGAACCTGAAGGATATCCGGCTTGAACCGGCGCGCCAACAAGGCCGGGGCATCTTCAGCATAGGCCGTAATGCCGATCTTGCTAAACAGCCCTTCGGCCTTCATTTTTTGCAGGCGGCCCCACAGAGCCTCACCGTGCGGCCCTAACAGGTCTTCAGCAGACCGGACCATCAACGCATGGGCGCGCGCCAAACCCATGTAATCGAGCGAGCGGCGAGCACGGGCTTCAAGACGGTCAAGACCCTCCTGAAGGCCGATTGTCCGGGTTATGGCTTTGAAAGGGCTAGGAAACGGCCAACACCGGCCCAGAACCCGCTCGGCATCCCCATAATTGGCCGCCGTATCGATCACGCGAATGCCCGATGCCGCTGCCGTCGCCAAAATCAGGCGCACTTCGTCTTCGCTCACCTGACCTTGAGCATTGGAAATGCCATAGTCAGTACCGAACTGGGCGGTGCCAAGACCAAGCTGAGCGGTCATGCGAAACCTCCGCCCGAGCCGGTGACGCCAGGCACAGAAACGCCAGCTTGCGCCCCTGGCACCAACAGGCCTCGGTCAGCGGCTTCAGCCAAAGCGGTCATCACATCCGACACAATCAGTTCTACCCGTGAGAAATCCCGACGCTCTAGAGCGAGTGACGGCACCAACGCCCCATAGGAAACAATGCGGGCGTTAAAGAGTAGTGCACAAAGCCGCTCCATCAGCAGATGGGCGTCGATATCTGGGCGAGACAGGGGCACAAAGGCCGCCACACCGGGCTCACTTTCGATGGCGACAAATGACGCAGCACCGCTCGACTGGATCGCCGCATCACAGATGCGGTGCAACAGCTGGCTGGCGTCGCGTAACCGTTGTGGTGCGCGGCTTTCGGCACAAACGTCCAGCACCGTAAGCCCTGCGGCCACGGCTTCGGCATCGGCCTCTGCCGCTTTGGGCAGATGGCGCATCACATCGCGCTGGCCCAGGACTGCGCCGACCGGACGGCCATTGGCCAGAACTTCGCCGATCAGCGTCACATCGGGCACAACCCCGGCCCACGTTTGGCCGCCGCCCATATCACAACGAAACATGGCGCGTGATTCGTCAAAAATCAGCACGGAGCCCAAACGATCACAGTCTAACCGCACCGCATGCAGAAAGCTCGCCGGAGCGCCAAGTGGATCGACCACGACGGCGGCCAACTCTTTGGCGTGGGGGTCAAGCACATGGCTAAGGCCCGCAGTCGGATCATCTCGGGCGAAATCCGGATCACAGAAAAACACCCCGTCGCGGCCCGTCACAGCCTTGGCGGCCCAAAGTGCCCCCGCCAGTCCTTCGTCATAAGAGCCATGAAGGACGCACTGGTCCATACCCGGCATCAGGCTTTTCAAACGGTCCGACAGCTCACGCGCCGGGTCATAGCGCTTAAAGGTCCGCGCCGAAAAGACGGCGGCATCAACGCGCGGGTGATGGAATCCGAGGATGGAAGCCCCGCCCATAGCCCACAGATCGAGGCGCACAACCCCGTCCGCGCCCTCGATGTGCGCTTTGTGGCATTTGCGTGCCCCCGCCAGATAAGGCCCATAGGCCGGGACGGGCAGCATAGGACCGGCAGCGTTCAGACGCTCCGATTCCAGTGTAGCAATGCGGCGGGCATTTTGCGCGGCCATGAGGTCTTCCTGTGCTCAGTTGGTTTGAGCATAGGCAATAAACCTTAAGGAAGCGCTGTTAAGATCTGACGAAAGCGTAAAGAAGCCTTAATAATCAAAGACTCTATTAAGGTCTTCCAGCCCAGCGATGCTGACATTTAAATCCGTAACCAGACCATTGGCCAGGGCATAGACCCATCCGTGCACGGCTAATAACTGACCTTGCGCCCAGGCCCGCTGTACGAACGGGTTGGTCGCGACATTGCGCACTTGGCGGATCACATTCAGCTCGCACAGGCGGTCGACCTTGTCGCCATGATCGGCGATGACCTCCAGCTCGGAGCGATGCTCGTGATGCACCTCGCGGATCGGGGCCAGCCAGTGGTCAATCAGACCATGATCACAGGAAGTAATAGCTGCGCTGACCCCACCGCACCCATAGTGACCGACGACCAAGATGTGCTTCACCTTCAGAACTTCGATGGCGTACTGAAGCACCGACAGGTAATTGGCATCCTGAGGGGGCGCCAGATTTGCCACATTGCGATGGACAAACAGCTCACCCGGATCGCGGCCCACAATCTCATTGGCCGGAACCCGGCTGTCGGAACACCCAATCCAGAGATATTCCGGCGACTGCTGGTTGACCAAGCGAGCGAAAAAGTCCGGGTCAACCTGGGTCTTGCCTTGCGCCCACTGGCGGTTGGCCGACAAAAGATCTTCAAGCATCTGGATTAGCCTTAGACGTCGACCAAAGCGTCGAGCGCGTTTTCCTGGATAAACTCACGACGGGGCTCGACGAGATCCGCCATCAGACGGCTGAACATATCGTCAGCATCGTCAGCATGATTGACGCGCACCTGTAACAAAGTACGGGCATTGGTATCGAGCGTGGTTTCCCAGAGCTGTTCCGGGTTCATTTCCCCGAGCCCTTTATAGCGCTGGATCGACAACCCCTTACGGCCCGCATCAAGCACAGCCCCCAGAAGATCCAGCGGACCGCGCACGCGCGTCGTCTTGTCCTTGCGCCGGAACGTCCCGATGCCCGCATAGGCCGACGCCATATCCAGCGCCCGCTCCCCAAGGCGACGCGCATCTTGCGAGTGCATCATCGGCTCATCGAGGACGACTTTTTCCGACACCCCACGGCGGGTTCGGGAAAACACACACGCGCCCGCCTCGCCCGGTTCACCAGTCCAGGTGCCATCGCCCTCTTCGTTATAGAGGCCAAAGCGTGAAGCTGCGCTGGCAAGATCCGGGGCTTGACCGAATAGACCGGCAAGCGCCGCCTGTTCGACAGCAAAGGCCGGGGCCTTGAAGGACAACCGGTCGACCAGCGCCTTGACCGACTTAGCCTCACGCACGCGCGCCTCAAGATCGCGCCCGCTCAGGATTTCGCCTGACGCCAGCTCAAGCGCCGCCTCGGTTATTCCCTCCTCGATCAGGAAGGTTTCCAGTTCGTTATCATCCTTGAGGTAACGCGAGGACTTGCCCTTGGCGACCTTGTACAGCGGCGGTTGGGCGATATAGAGATAGCCCCGGTCGATCAGCTCCGGCATTTGACGATAGAAGAACGTCAGCAACAAAGTCCGGATGTGCGCACCGTCGACGTCGGCGTCGGTCATGATAATGATCTTGTGGTAGCGCAGCTTTTCGATGTTGAAATCGTCGCGCCCGATCCCGGCGCCAAGGGCGGTGATCAGCGTGCCGATCTGGTCGGACGACAGCATCTTGTCAAAGCGAGCCCGTTCGACGTTCAGCACCTTACCGCGCAAGGGCAGAACCGCCTGATTTTCGCGATTCCGGCCCTGTTTCGCCGAGCCACCGGCCGAGTCACCCTCGACGATAAACAGTTCAGACTTGGCCGGATCGCGCTCCTGACAGTCTGCCAGCTTGCCGGGCAAGCTGGTGATATCCCGCGCCGACTTGCGCCGGGTCAGCTCGCGGGCCTTGCGGGCCGCTTCGCGCGCTGCGGCCGCCTCGATGATCTTGGAGACGATCGCCTTGGCTTCGTTGGGGTTTTCCTCGAACCACTGCGACAGCTTGTCGAACACAAGCCCCTCAACCGCCGGACGCACTTCGGAGGACACCAGTTTGTCCTTGGTCTGGCTGGAGAACTTCGGGTCCGGCACCTTGACGGACAGCACACAGGTCAGACCTTCGCGTGCATCCTCGCCCGAAACCGACACCTTTTCCTTTTTACCCAACCCCGAGGAGTCCAGATACTGGGTCATCACCCGCGTCAACGCCCCCCGGAACGCGGCCAAGTGGGTACCGCCATCCCGCTGGGGAATGTTGTTGGTGAAGCACAGCATGGTCTCGTGGTAGCTGTCGTTCCATTGCAGCGCGAGATCAACCTCGACCTTTTCGCGCGAACCGCGCACGGACACCGGGGCCTTCAGCAGCGCCTGTTTGGACTTATCCAGATGACGGACAAATTCCACGATCCCGCCATCATAGTGCAGGATGATGTCATAAGGTTCCGCATCACGCAGGTCGGCAAAGCGGATGTGAACACCCGAGTTCAGGAACGCCAGCTCGCGCAGGCGGTGCTCTAGGGTTTTGCGGTCAAAATCGATGAAGGTGAAGGTGCCCTGATCCGGCCCGGTCTTGAGGGACGGCAGGAAGGTCACAATCGTTCCGGTCAGGGGCTGACCGTTTTCCCGCAAGGGCGCATCGCCCGTGACTCGGATCGGCTCAACGGTTTCACCCAGTTCAAAACGGGCCTCGTGGGCCTTGCCATTGCGGAAGATCTTCAGGGTGACATAGTCAGACAAGGCGTTGACCACCGACACGCCCACGCCGTGCAAACCGCCCGAGACCTTGTAGCTGTTCTGATCGAATTTCCCGCCCGCATGCAGCTGGGTCATGATCACTTCGGCAGCTGAGACCCCTTCGCCTTCGTGGATATCGACCGGCATACCGCGCCCATCGTCGGACACCGAACACGAACCATCGGCATTCAGGATCACCTCGACGCGGGTCGCATGGCCAGCCAGCGCCTCGTCGATCGCATTGTCCACCACTTCGTAGACCATGTGATGCAGGCCCGAGCCATCATCGGTATCGCCGATGTACATCCCCGGTCGCTTGCGCACGGCATCAAGGCCTTTAAGGACCTTGATGGAATCAGCGCCATATTCCGCAGGGTTCGGCAGTGTCTCGGTCATAAGTCGGTCCAAATCTATCCATCAACCAGGGTCAGGGTTCCGGCATCGACCCGGACCCCTAAGGCGTGACCTTTCAGGTCGTCAAACAGCCCTTCATCGGTGCCAGTGAAAAAGGCCTGAAGCCCCAACCGGGTCGTTTCTTCGAACAGCGCACCCCGGCGGGTGCGATCCAGGTGGGCCGCCACTTCATCCAGCAAGATTACAGGATTCGGAGCGGTTTTGGCACGCGAAAGTCGCGCCCCTTGGGCCAAAACAAGGTTCAAAAGCAAGGTTTTTTGCTCTCCGGTCGAGCATTCTGCGGCCGGACGATTTTTTAAACGATGAAGGACCTGAAAATCACACCGATGCGGGCCAAACAAAGACCGTCCGGCCGCCTGATCACGCCCCCGACTGTGCGCGAATCCCGCCTGCAAGACACCCACAAGATCGGCCTCGGACCGCCCCTCCAGCACGGCCCGTTCGGCCTCGCCGGTCAAGCTAAGCTGAGCCTGAGGAAAGGGCCTATCATAGCGGCTGTCTATCTCGGTTTGCAGCGCCAGCAGCGTCCGAACCCGAGCCAGGGCCATAGCGGCCCCCGCCTCGGCCAGACGCGCTTCGAGCGCGGACAGCCAGTCCGGATCCGAAGGCCCCTCACACAAAAGTTTCAGGCGTTCACGGAGCGCTTTTTCATAGGTTCCGACCGCTGTGGCATGCTGCGGCCAGTCGGCAAACACCAACCGATCAAAGAACCTGAGCCGATCACTGCGCGCCTCAAGAAACAGGCGGTCATGCGCCGGGGTCAACCAGGTGAGCCGAAGGTGTTCGAGTAAACGCCCCGGCGCGACGGTTTCACCCTCGATCCGAACCCGTCGGCGTGTCGCCCCCGGACCGTCCAGACCGGTGCCGAGGCGCACCAACCCGTCTTCGCTCATGACCTGCGCACTGACCGCCCAAGGTAGGCCGCGATTGGCTTCCGGCTCCCGGCGGCCCACCTCTGTGGCAACCGCATTGCGCAAGCCCCGACCCGGACTGAGCAGCGACAAGGCCTCTAGAAGGTTGGTTTTCCCTGCCCCATTGGCCCCAAACAGATAGACACTGCGCCCCTCAGGCTGCAGCGTCGTCTGGGAGTAGGAGCGAAAGTCCGACAGGGACAAAGCCTCAATGCGGGCTCGCATCGCTAAGCCTCGCCCGAGCCAAGGCGCGCCGCCGCCCGTAGATCCTTGATCAGGGCAAAAAGGTGCAAAGGATCAGAAGGGGACGGGATAAAGTCGAAGCGGCTGTAAAAGGCCCGCGCTGCTTCATCCTTGGCATGCACGATCAGCGCCCGGATCCCGGCGATATCGGCCGCCTGAACGGTCCTGCGAATGGCATCCTTCAGAAGGCCGCCCCCCAGCCCCTGGCCTTGCCAAGCCTGATCAACCGCTAATCGGGCCAATAGCATAATCGGCACCGGATGCTGCGCCAAACCCTTGCGTAAACGATCCGGCGCATGCTCGAAACGGACCTCACCAACCGCCAAGGCATAAAAACCCACAACGGTCTGGTCCGCCAGAGCGACATAGGTCACAGCCGCGTGGGCGGCTTGGTTATTCAGGGCGAAACGAATCAAAAAGCGGTTCAAAGAGTCATGACCGCAATCAAACCCCACCGGGTCGTGTGCCCGCGACAGTTTTTCAATCCGAAAATGCGTCACTTTCAGGGACGCTCAAACGGGCTGTCCCGTTCAAACAACGCCCCAACCGCGGGCATATCCCGCGACGGTCCATCCAGAGCTTCCACAAAGCGCGCCCACTTGTCTTCATCCAGCGCAAAGCTGCGACGCTCAGCAAGTGTCTCTTCGGCCCGCGCGAGCGCACTTTTCAGGACAAACTCACTGACAGACTGGTGAGCCGCCTGAGCCGCAGCCTTAAGGTAGGACTTGGCCTGCGCCGTCACCCGCAAATCTAGCTTTTGGTTTCTATTGGCCGTCGCGGTCATCAAGTACCTCACGGACAGCAGATTAGCACGACCACCCGACAATGTCATGACGCTGTCGGGTGAAAATGACCTCAAACCCGCAGCGGCATCAGCACATACTGGACCCCGGCATCGGCCGGGTCGAGCACGAGCGTCGGCGAGGCGGCATCGGCAAAGCACAGCTCGGTCGTGTCGCCTTGGATCTGGCCGGTGACATCAAGGATATAGCGGGCATTGAAGCCAATCTCGAAGCTATCGCGATCATAATCGACTTCAAGCTCTTCGACCGCCTGTCCCGCTTCCATATTGCGCACCGTCAGCACCAGCTTGCCCGGTGCAATCGCCAGCTTCACTGAGCGGCTCTTTTCCGCCGAGATGATCGCCACGCGGTCTACCGCCTTGGCGAACAGGCCATTATCCACGACCATGACCTTGTCATTGCCGCGCGGAATCACCCGGCCATAATCGGGGAACGCCCCATCAATGATCTTGGACGTCAGGGCCGCTTGGCCGAACTGGAAGCGGATCTTGGCCGCGCTGACCTGTATGTCGACCGGACCCGAGCCATCATCGAGCAGGCGGCGCACCTGATCGATGGTTTTGCGCGGCACGATCACACCCGGCGCACCGGCTGAACCGGCGGGGGCATCCATCTCCGCCAGCGCAAGGCGGTGCCCATCAGTGGCGACAGCCCGCAGCTTCGACACGCCGCCATCCGACAGGGTGTGCAGATAGAGGCCATTGAGGTAGTAGCGGGTCTCTTCGGTCGAGACGGCAAAGCGGGTCTTGTCAATCAGCCGGATCAAGTCGTCCTTCATCAGGCTGAAGCTGGCCCCTTCGGCGTCGGCAGACATCACCGGGAAGTCCCCGGCGGGCAGCACCGGTAAGGCAAAGCTTGAACGACCGGCCCGGATCGTCAGGCGCGGATCCTCGCCCGAGAACCGCAGCTCAACGTCGGCACCGTCCGGCAGCTTGCGGACGATTTCATACAGCGTATGCGCCGGGGCCGTGATCTGGCCGGGGATGGTCACCAGCGCTTCGGCTTCGTCCACGATCTCCATATCGAGATCGGTCGCCGAAAAGGCCAGACGTCCACCTTCGGCCGACAACAGCACGTTCGACAGAATGGGGATCGTATTGCGCCGTTCAACAACACTCTGAACGTGACCTAAGGCTTTCAGCAGCGCGGCGCGCTCGATGGTCAGCTGCATCTTGACGTCCCAAAGACCCGCCAGATTCGGGTCAGATCAAAACTGGAAAAGGGGCGGAACAGTAACCAAAAAATCCGCTGGGGAAAGCCCCTGCATGGCCTGCAAACCCAGAAAACCTCGATAATCCGCAAGAACGACAGCCCAAACATGACAAAAGGCGGCCCAGTCGGACCGCCTGTGTTGCCACGGGTCGAACCCGGTTTAGCCGCGCAGCTTGCGCTTCAGCGTCTCGACGTCGCGCGCGATTTGTTCATCGCTCTGCAACAGCTCCTCAATTTTCTTGACGGCGTGCAAAACGGTGGTGTGATCGCGTCCGCCAAAACGACGGCCAATATCGGGATAAGAGCGGGCCGTGTGTTGCTTACACAGCCACATGGCCACTTGCCGCGGACGGGCCACAGCGCGGGTCCGACGCTCGGATAACAGATCCGCCTGACGCAGGCCGTAGTGCTCTGCGGTCAGTTTCTGTATCTCATCGACCGTCACGCGGCGTTCGATCGAGCCCTTGAGATTGGGTTGAAGCAAAGATGAGACATCTTCGAGGCCCAGATGGGCCAGGTTTCCACTTGCGGATGCGACCAAGGTATTAATGGCCCCTTCTAATTCGCGGATCGAGCCGGGCACACGCTCGGCCAGAAACTGCATGACTTCGGGTTTTGGCGGCTGGGTCACACCCAGACGACGTGACAATTGATCGATTTTCCGCTCAACAATGCCCATGCGCAGGGTTCCATCGGCGGGCTCGAGTGCACAGACAAGGCCTGCCGCCATGTGCGAGCGCAAACGGCCCTCGACTTCGGACAGGGCTGTCGGCGGGCGGTCGGCCGAAAATACCACCCGACGCCCTTCCCCAACGAGGGCCGTCAGGGTGTGGAACAGCTCTTCCTGGGATGACGGCTTACCGCCAATAAAGTGCACATCATCGATGAGCAAAAGATCCGCAGACCGCAGCTCTTCCTTGAAGGCATTGGTGGACTTGTCCATCACCGCCTTGACAAAGGTCGACAAGAACCGCTCCGCCGTCAGATAGACAATCCGCGCCGTCGGCCGCAGACGCTGGGCCTCCCAAGCGATGGCGTTCAGCAGGTGTGTTTTACCAAACCCATAGGGGCCATGGAAAAACACCGGATTAAACGGACCATCCACCCATGTTGCAACTTGACGGGCCATGGTGAGGGCAAATTCATTACCCCGCCCGGCAACAAAGCTGTCAAACGTCAGGCGATCCTGAAGACCGAGAATCCGAACGTCTTTTTTGCTTTCCGCCTCGACCGCCACGGGCGCTGCCGCCTCAGCCTCGACGACGATCATAGCCGCCGAGTCGGACAGGCCCGGGGCCTGAGTACTTTCGAACTCCACACGGGACTTGAGGCCCAGATGGCGGGCCTGCGGATCAAACCGCGACCACAGCTCACTGGCACGTCTCAGAGCATTGCGTTGGAACCAATCCCGGGCATAAGCCGTTGGTGTCACAAGAACAGGTGTTCCGGTCTGATCCTGCTTCACACAGGATGGCGCCACATAAGAGTTGTAAGGCCCCTCTCCGAGCTCCCCGCGCAGTGCCGAGGCCACCTTGGACCACACTGCATCCGGTGGCATTGGCGACCAGTCGCTCAAACTTGTCATTGTCATTGCCCCGACCCAAAAAACCAACATCAGCCCGGCGCGCACCGCACACAGGCCCAGAAACAAACACAAGAGTACTCACGGCGCGAACGAGCCCGCTCGCGCCCCAATTCATCCGTGATGGGATGGAAGTGGCTTAGAAACTAAAACTAGCCCGACCTATGGCCGGGTCAAAGCTGAATCTTACGCCTCGCGTTTGATATTTTCATTGACTCGGTTAAGGCGTTCGCCAGCAAAGAGAAATCCTTAACCCGCATTAACCATAACGGCGTTAGCGACAACAAATCATCAGGCCACGTCACAACGCCGCGCAAGCATTTGCTCACACGGCGTTGTAAAATATACCTTTTTTAGGAAAAAAGGTTAGGCAGCGACCTTAGTTCGCAGTCGCCAGCTTACGCAGCTGGGCCGCGAGGCGCGACACTTTGCGCGAACCCGTGTTGTGATGCACAACACCCTTGGTCACCGCGCGCATCAGCTCAGATTGTGCTTCGATGAAAGCGCTGGTGGCGACGCTGACATCGCCGCTGCCCAGAGCTTCTTCGAACTTACGCACAAAGGTACGTACACGCGACCGGCGCGCTTTGTTCACTTCGGTACGGCGGGCGATCTTACGGATCGCCTTTTTGGCGCCGGGGTTATTTGCCATTGTTCACCTTCGAAAAGGGATCGGGACAGAAGGTCCGTCCCGCAGAAAATTCAGGAGGCGCGGGTATAACTGAACCTAGGCCCTCGGTCAACGCAGCTTATCCACAAGACGGCGTTTTTCAAGAGACTCGCTCGCAAACCCTTATTTTACTTACCTTTAAACTGAGCGGGTCGCTTTTCGACAAAGGCCGCCATGCCCTCTTTTTGATCCTCAAAGGCAAACAGAGAGTGGAAATACCGGCGTTCCAGCATGATGCCCTGGCTTAGCGGGGTCTCATAGGCGGCATTGACCATCTCCTTGGTCAGCATCACGGCGGTCGGCGACAAGGCCGCAATCGTCTTCGCCGCGGCCATAGCCTCATCGATCAGGTTGTCGACTGGCACGATCCGGCTCACGAGGCCGCAGCGCTCAGCCTCCTGGGCATCCATCATGCGAGCGGTCAGGATCATGTCCATGGCCTTGCCCTTGGAGGTAAAGCGCGGCAGACGTTGAGTCCCCCCGGCCCCCGGCGAGACGCCCAGATTGATTTCCGGCTGACCAAAGCGGGCATTGTCCGCCGCAATGATGAAATCGCACATCATGGCCAGCTCGCATCCGCCGCCCAGAGCGTACCCGGCCACGGCGGCGATCACCGGCTTGCGGCAACGGCTGACAGACTCCCAGTTCCGAGTGATGAAATCTTCGCGATAGACCTCGGCATAGGACTTGGAGGCCATTTCCTTGATATCGGCCCCCGCGGCAAAGGCCTTTTTCGAGCCGGTGATCACAAGACAGCGGATGTCATCATCGGCATCCAGCTCAGCCACCAGAGCCGTCAACTCATTCATCAGCTGGTTGTTGAAGGCATTCAATGCCTCGGGGCGGTTCAGCTGGATCAGGGCAACGCCGTCTTCGCGGGTCACGATCAGGGTCTGATAGCTCATAGGATCCTCCGTCCTTATGTCCCGCCCCGACTCAACGAAGCGGCGTGTCTGTCTGGTGACGTTCCAGATACGCCTTTGAGCGCATTTCGTTAAGTCGCGAAACCGTGCGCTCGAACTCAAAAGCGCCATCACCCGTGGGATAGAGCTGCTCCGGTGGCGCGTCGGCCAGCACCACCAGCTTGGTCCCGGCCTCATAGAGCGCATCAATCAGCGTCACAAACCGCTTGGCGACATTGCGCTTGTCCGGCGTCATCACCGGAACACCTTCAAGAAAAACCGTCGTGAAGCGTTCCGCCAGCGCTAGGTAATCTTGCGCCCCGAGCGGCACATCGCAGACCTCGGCAAACCGAACCCGCAATAGCGGCCCCGCCGCCCGCTCAAATGACAACGTTCGCTCAAGCACCTCGAGCACAGCGCCATTTTCCTGCATAGGCCCCAGCATAGCCGCCCAGAGGGCTTCGAACCCGGCGCGCTGATCGGACGGCTGGAAATAGACTTCAGTGCCACGCAGGCGGTCGAGCCGGAAATCCTGCGGCCCAACGATTTCGTGCACCACACAGGCGTGTTGGATGCGCGCGATGAAAGGTTCAAACAACTGGCGGTTCAGACCGTTCTTATAAAGCTCATTGGGGTGACGATTAGACGTCGCGACCAACACCACCCCACGGGCAAACAAGGCGTCAAACAAGCGGCCCAGGATCATGGCATCGGCAATGTCCGTCACTTGCAGCTCGTCAAAGCAAAGGAGCTTGGCCCGCGCCGCCAGATGATCAGCCACCGGGGCCACGGGATCATCCTCGCGATACCGGCCAAACTGGCGACGGCGCTCAGCGGGACTGGCTTCGCGCCACTGTTTCACCAGTGCATGAACCTCCGCCATGAAGGCATGAAAGTGCCAACGCTGCCGCGCCTTGATCGGCGCATGGGCAAAAAACAGATCCATGAGCATGGATTTGCCGCGCCCCGGCTGCCCCCAGAGATAAAGGCCTTTTACGGTTTTTTTCCCAAACAGGCCGCCCAAACCCCCAAGATGACTAAGGCTTTTTTCAAGGCGGCCAAGGGCCATTACAGCCGCCGCCTGACCCGCATCCGCGGACAAAATTCCCGCCCGAACCTGCGCCTGATAGGCTGTCTGGATCTTTGCTACCATGTTTCGCCTTTACCAACCTTGATCAGGGTGCGCCAACCGGTTTCGCCTTAGCCTGAATATAATCAGAGGATCTTCACACACAGATAACGGCTGTGACGTAAAGTGTTATATATGTGACATGGCCCTAGAGGTGACCGGAGCCGCGCTTGCAAATTCTTTGCGCAGAGGACAATGCGACGAACCGTAAGGTCATCCAGCTGATGTTGGAAGCGAACGGCTATGCTCTTGATTTCGCTGTCAATGGCCAAGAGGCCGTGGGATTGTTTGTAGACCGCGACTACACCCTGATCCTCATGGACATGGAGATGCCCGTGATGTCTGGCCTCGATGCTACGCGAAAAATTCGCGCGCTCGAAGTGCGCCAAGGCCGCCCCTATACACCTATTCTATTTCTAACCGGCAATGACGATCAAGATCACATACAGGCGGGCATGACGGCGGGCGGGGACGGTCATCTGGTTAAACCCTTTACGCCTCAAGACTTGATCTCTGCCATTTTTAAAGTGACACGGCCCCATCCGCGCCCCGCATTTCCCGAATCTGGGACGGCCTGAGCGAAAGATTTTTTCGCTGCATTGCACAAAGCCCTTTCCTTCAGGTCAAAAAGCCGCTTCTATCCGCGGCGCGCTCAGTAAAGCGCGTATTCTCCAAGGAGCATGAAGATGGGTTATCGTGTCGCCGTGGTTGGCGCCACCGGTGCCGTGGGTCGCGAGATGCTCGCCATCCTCGAAGAAGTGCAGTTTCCGGTCAGCGAAGTCTTCGCCATTGCATCGCGAAAATCGCTGGGCATGGAAGTGTCTTTCGGCGAAAAAACCCTTAAATGCCAAGAT